>CAUZIR010000044.1:0-9963 GCA_963579815.1 Dehalococcoidia bacterium | reverse complement strand
AACGTCGTGAGGACGCGCCTGTTCGTCACCGACATTTCGCGCTGGGAAGAGTACGGGCGGGCGCACCGTGAGCACTTCGGCGCACATCCTCCGGTCACCTCGATGCTCGAAGTGGCCGGTCTCGTACACCCCGACATGCTCGTCGAAATCGAGGCCGACGCGGTAGTGACTGACCGCTAGTCTATGCGGCCGAAGCGCGGCAAAGGGGCGCCTATCAACGGTCTGGCGTAGTCGGCGAAGGCCTTTGTGGCGAAGTATCTGTCCGGGTCAAGGAACTCCGGCGGCAGCGCCTTTACCGCTCCTTCAACCTGCGACAACGGTGCTAGGCCGTACTCGCACCCGTAGGCTCGGCCCTCGGCTCTTTGTAGCGCCACCATCTCGCCCGAGTGCCCGGCCAATGCGTAGGCGACGGCCGCCTTGCCCGCCTGCTCCGCCTCGTCGGCATCGACGCTGGAGACGCAGGCGGCCATTGAGCGTTGGATGGTGCCCGGCTTTTCTACCCGGACCCTGACGCCAAGCCGCTTCTCGGCCAGTGACGCTAGATGGGCCGCCGGGCTGGGAAAGTACGGGTGGCCGAAGGGATCCACTCGGTTTGGCCGGACTGGCCGGTCCGGTGCGGCGTCTCCGCCCAGCACTCCGTTAACGCCGCGAGTGTTCTCTGACACCACTGCGACGGCGAAACCGTACCGCTTGTAGGCCTTTTCGACGGCGTCGGTGAAGCGCTGCTCATCAATCGGGACCTCGGGCAGGCCGAGAACGTGCGGTGCATCTCGCTCTTCCCGCTTGCCGAGAACGGCAGCGGCGGGCAGCCAGCCCGCGTCGCGACCCATCACCTCTATGAAGGCTATGGGAGAGGCGTCGCCCATGGTCTCGGCGTCACGCCCAGCTCCCATCGTGGCAAGGGCGACGAAGCGGGCCGCGCTGCCGTAGCCGGGGCAGTGGTCGGTGCCGACTAAGTCATTGTCGATTGTTTTTGGAACGTGCATGACGGCCAGGTCGATGCCCTTCGTTTTTGCTGCCTCTGCGAGAGCGTAGCCCGTCTCCGCCGAGTCGTTTCCCCCGATGAGGAAGCAGTAGCCGATATTGAGCCGACGCATCGTTGCCAGAGCCGTCTCTATGTCCTGGCCAGTTGCCTTTTTACGGGTGGAGCCGAGGGCCGCACCCGGCGTCCGGGCGATACGGCGAAGCAGAGCGGCGGACAGGTCGGTGAGGTCGGGCAGGCGGTCGGGCCCGCCATCTATCAGGCCCTCGATACCCCGCCGCGCGCCGTAGACCCGGTCAATACGGTCGCTCGCGAGTGCCCCGGACACCACGCCAGCGAGGCTCCGGTTAATAACCGGCGTCGAACCGCCCGACTGAAAAACTACTGCGTTTGTTGATGAGATTGGCATGGTGCGAAGTTATGATATCTACGCTATGAGGTCAGCGCATGCCACTAATTAGTTCGATCCTG
Source organism: Dehalococcoidia bacterium (assembly GCA_963579815.1). Classification (GTDB taxonomy): domain Bacteria; phylum Chloroflexota; class Dehalococcoidia; order Lucifugimonadales; family UBA2962; genus CAUZIR01. Next base: position 8,510 of record CAUZIR010000044.1, on the reverse strand, counting down.
CAAAACCACCCCGAAGACAGGGCCGCCATCATCGTGCCCGACGGCCCCACCGTTACCTATGGGCACTTAAAGCGAGAAGTAGACCGGGTCGCCGGGCTGCTGGCGGGCGCGGGCGTCGAACCCGGCAGGCCGGTATCCATAGTTTTAGGAAACGACGTCGAGTTCATGACGACCTTCCTGGCCGTCGCCCAGGCAGGGGCCGTAGCCGCTCCGCTAAACCCGGCATACACGGCGGCCGAGTTCGAGTTTTTCATGCAGGACGCCGACAGCCAGCTGGCCCTCTTGCCGCCGTCTCAGCACGCCAGCCGAGAGGCGGCGAACAAGCTCGGAATAAAGACCGCCGACGCATGGCTGGACGGGACTACCGTCAAAATTTCAGTCGCTGGGACCGAGCTAACGGCCACCGGCACTCCTACCCCTCCTCGGGCCGATGCGACCGCCCTGTTCCTGCATACGTCGGGCACCACGTCCAGGCCGAAGGGCGTGCCGCTCACTCACGGCAACCTGCTGGCGTCGCTGCGAAACATTTCAGAGACCTACAGGCTCGATGAAAGCGATGTTGCCATGGTCGTGATGCCGCTATTCCATGTGCACGGGCTTATCGGTGTTGCGTTGTCCACGCTGTTTTCGGGAGGCACGATCGTCCTGCCGCCCCGATTTTCTGCCAGTACCTTTTGGCCCACCCAGCGCCAGACCGGTGCCACCTGGTACTCGGGCGTGCCCACCATTCACAAGATTTTGCTGGACAAGGCCGACGCCGACGGCGCTCCCGAAAAGAGCTTCCGTTTCATTCGCTCCTGTTCGGCGCCCATGTCTCCGGTCGCCATCGCAGCCGTCGAGGCCCGTTTCGGCGCCCCCTTCTTAGAGGCGTACGGCATGACCGAGGCGTCCCACCAGATGTCCTCCAACCCGTTGCCGCCCGGTGATCGTCGGCCGGGAACCGTGGGTGCCGGAACAGGCGTCGGCGTGTCTATAAGAGACGAGTCGGGCAACGCAGTACCCGCCGGTCAGCAGGGCGAAGTCTGCGTCAGCGGCCCGAACGTGACGCACGGCTACGCCAACAACCCGGAGGCAAACGCCACGGCGTTCTGGGGCGAGTGGTTCCGCACCGGCGACCAGGGCGTCCTTACTCCCGACGGTTATTTGACGCTGACGGGCCGCCTCAAAGAGTTGATCAACAGAGCGGGAGAAAAAATATCCCCGCTCGAAGTGGACGAGGCGCTGCTCGGGCACCCCGCCGTCGCCGAGGCCGTTTCATTCGCCGTGCCGGACCCCATGTACGGGGAGTGCGTCCACGCCGCGGTCGTGCTAAGCGGCGAGGCGACCGAAGACGAAATAAAGGCCTTTTGCGCGCAGAAGCTGGCGTCGTTCAAAGTTCCCGACTCAATCTACATAGCGGAGGAACTGCCGCGCACGGCCACCGGCAAGATCCAGCGCCGCCACGTCGCAGCCAAGTTCGCGGGCTAGCCAGAACGCCTGACCCGGCAGCGTCGGGATTAGGCGAACCGGTCCGGCCCGAAGGCCGTGTGGTCGTCGTTCGGCTGACCGCCAGTCAGCATGGCCACGGCCATCTCCGCCATCGCCGGGCCGAGCAGGATGCCCTTGCGACCGGCGCCCGTGCACACCGTGACGCCCTCCCAGCCGGGCAGCGCGCCGATTACGGGCAGACCGTCGCCGGAAATCGGGCGCAGGCAGGCCGTCTGCTTTACGAGCCGGGCGTCCGCCAGGCCAGGGACCATTTGCAGTAAGCCTTCCATGACGGCGTCACGGGCCTCGGCCGTGGTGTTCTCGTCGAAGCCGATGTCCTCTTCGGTGGTGCCCGCCCAGACCAGGCCGTCCGGCTTGGACGTGACATAGTTGCCCGCCCAGCCTATGGACAGCTCGTAGGGTTCACCGAGCGCATCAAGGCGAAGAATCTGCCCCTTCAAAGGCCGTATGCCGACCGACGTGCCCGAAGCCGTGGCCAGCGCCTCGGTCCAGGGCCCTGCCGCAAGCAGCACCGAGCCGCACGCCAGCACGTCGCCGTTGTCGAGCGTAACGCCCGTTGCGCTTTCACCCGAACGCGTCAGGCCAGTCGCCCGGCGATTGAGAATCTCGACGCCAAGGCTCTCGGCGTCCTGCGCCAGTGCCAGCAAGAACCTGTACGGCTCCACCTCGGCGGTGCTCGCGTTCAGCACCGCGCCAAGAGCCTGGGGTGACACCCGTGGCTCGGCAGCTTGCAGGCCGTCGCCGTCCAGCCACTCGGCGTCCGCGCCCTCAGTGCGCATCCAGTCGAGGTGAGCGCGAGCGCTGGCGACCTCGCGTTCGGTGAACGCCAGTGACAGCGTCGACTTGCGCCGGTACTCGGTGTTCACCCCGGTAGTCTCGGGCAGCGTCCCGGCCAACTCTTCATGAAGTTCATACCCGCGCCGGGCCATGCCGGTGAGGTGGCCGGGAATGTCGGACCCGGAATAAGGGTGAAGGCCGCCGTAGGCAAAACCAGACGCGTGGCTGCCCACAGAATCCTTTTCCAGAACTGCGCAACTGAGCCCTTTTTGGGCCAGCAAGCGCGACGCCGCAATGCCGACAATGCCGCCGCCTATAACCACTGTGTCGTAACTGTTAGCCATAACATCGCCATGTTACCTGCGGGAACAAGTTCCAGCGGCTCTGGGGACGGGGTAGTGCGGCCTCAGCACACAGTGGTATCATGCCGCCGTCATAGATAGAGGGTGTACTCCGAATCACCGCCTTCGCTGCCACTGATCTTGAGCCCATGACCCTGAGGAGGAATTAAATATGGTCGCAAAGCCACTTTCCGGCGAAAAAATCGAAGAACTAAAAGGCCTTGGAGAAACCCATTTCTGGCCGCATTCCCAGCCCACCGGTGACCTGTCTGACGACACCGGGGTAAAGATAGTCACCCACTCCAAGGGCATCTGGGTAGAGGGCCCGACTGGCGAGCGCCACGTCGACCTTATCGCGGGCATGTGGCTCAAGAACGTTGGCCACGGCCGAAAAGAGATCGCTGACGCGGTCTACGCGCAGATGCAAGACATCAGCTATGCGCCGGGCGGCACCGTAGCCCCCTCAACCATTGAACTGGCCGCCAAGGTCGCCAGCCTGACCCCCGACCCCGAGAGCCGGGTGTACTTCGTCTCCGGTGGTTCCGAGGCGGTCGAGACGGCCATCAAAATGGCCAAGAAGTACCAGTTCAACCAGGGCGAGCGTGGCCGGTACAAGGTCATCTCCCGCCAGAACTCGTACCACGGTGCAACCCACCTGTGCATGGCGTTGGGCTTCAACTCGGTCAACCGTCCCAACGACTACGGGCCCCTGGTGCCTGGCAACATTCGCATTTCAAACCCCGGCGTCGACTACCGCACACGCTCCGGTGACTGGGACATGCAGTACGCCGCAGACCTTGAGAGGGCCATCATCAGCGAGGGTCCCGACTCGGTCGCAGCGTTCATCGGCGAGCCCATTTCGGCGGCGTCCGGAATACACATTCCCCACCCCGAGTACTGGCCGACCATCCGAGAAATCTGTGACAAGTACGGCGTGCTTCTCATCGCCGACGAGGTCATCAACGGCTTCGGTCGCACGGGCAAAATGTTCGCCGTCGAGCACTGGGGCATCAAGCCCGACATCATGACCGTGGCCAAGGCGCTGACCAGCGGCTACCTGCCCATCGGCGCGGCTATCGCTTCCAAGAAGGTAGGCGAGTCCATGGAGGGTTCGGGCGACCAGTCCTTCCGCCATCTCATCACCTTTGGTGGCAACCCCCCGGCATGTGCCGCGGGACTGGTGAACCTGGACATCATCGAGCGCGAGGGCCTCGTACAGAACTCTGCCGACCTCGGCACCTACCTGTACGAGCAACTGCAAACGCTGAAAGAGCACCCGATAGTCGCCGACGTCCGTGGCGGCATGGGCCTGCTGGCGGCCGTCGAGTTCGCCAAGGACCCGGAGACCTTCGAGCCATTCCCCGACTCGGTCGGACTGGACGGCAGGCTGGGCGACCTCATGGAGCAACACCAGCTTCTGGGTCGCGGAATGAACCAGTCGATGTTCTACTCGCCTCCGCTGTCTATCACCAAGGACGAGATCGACTTCGTGGTCGGTCAGACCGAAAAGGTGGTCACGCAGCTAGAGAAAGACATCACCTAAAGCGTTCTCCGCGAGGCTGTGCCTCGCTCGTCAGGGCTTCTTCGGCTGATGGCCTCATCGCTTTTGCAATCAAAAGGCCCCTGCCAGTTATCTGGCAGGGGCCTTTTTGCGTTCGCAGTCGTGGGGGGCCTAGTTGCCGGGTGCTGGCCAGCCGCCCAGGGTTACGGCGATTGTTCGTTCCGCGCCGTCTCTCAGAACGGTCAGCGCCACGTCATCGCCCGGAAGCAGGGTGTTGAAATAGTCCACCATCTCCGAGACCGAGGTGATCTTGCGTCCGTCTACTGCCACTATCACGTCGCCCCGGCCGCTGGCCGTCTGGAACGGGTCATCGCGAAGTCGAGCGTCCGATGCGCCCGTGTTGGGAATGACCTCTCGTATATAAACGCCGGACTCGGCCGATATGCCCAGCGCCGCACTAATGTCGGGCGTAACCGACGTACCTCTAATGCCCAACCACGGCCGGGACACCAGCTCGGACTCCAACAGCCGGGGCATCAGCCCGGCTAGGATGTTGCTGGGCACCGCGAACCCAATGCCGAAGTCGCCCTGTGCCGAAATCTGCACGGCTGACGTTACGCCGATGACCTCGCCGTTCGAGTTGAGCAGCGGCCCGCCCGAGTTGCCCGGCAGCAGCGCGGCGTCCGTCCACACCATGTTGGGAATGGGGCGCTGCAAGGCAGGGGCCGTCCGACGGTCGCGCAAAAGGGCGGGGCTATCGCCGACGCCCGCAACAATGCCGACCGACAGGAAGTTTTGCATCCTGAACGGGCTGCCAATTGCTATGGCCAATTGGCCCGACTTCAGCGCGCTTGAGTCGGCCAGCTTGAGCGGCTCGATGTCCTGGACCTGGTCCGGATCGACGGCGAGCAGGGCGAGGTCGTCCGAAGGGCTCGACCCGAGCAGTCTCCCGTCGAGAATGCGGCCATCCGCCAGCGAAACATCCACAGACGTCGCCCCGTCTACTACATGGCTGTTGGTCACCACGTGGCCTTCAGAATCCACGAAGAACCCGGCGCCCGTGTCGGTGGAGCCATCGGCTCTGTGAACTATTAGCTCCACTACAGACGGCGCTGCCGCTTCGAACAGAGCGGTCACCGCAGCCTCGTCGTAGGTCGGCCCGGTGGCTATCGGCGGCTCACCCCTGCGATCGATGAGCATCCCGAGGGCTATGCCGAACATCACCCCGATGAGCAACGTGGCGACGCCCGCGCCCCGCAGCATTGACCAGGAGAACTCGCGGGGCGGCGGCCCAGTGCGTCCCGCCCGGAAGTACCCCTCGGGCGGCGGCGGTAGGGCCTCGGTGCGGTCTTCGCTCGGGCCTTTATCTCGGTTAGGGAATTTCAATGTATGTGGCTTGAACTTCTTGGGGCCGGGCCTGCACTACATAGTATCCGGCTTGCTTCTTATCCGACTTGCCACGGGGTCGCGGGCCGGTCCCTGAGTTTACGGAGGCCGCCCGCTCAGAGATTCCCTGCGCTCGCTGTGGTTGACGCCAGCCGGTTCCGATAAGATAGCGTCAGGCCGGGCGTGCACGCCCGCCGCACGGAGGTGCAAAATGAAGGCCGGACTGTTCTTGATGCCGTCCCACCCGCCGGAAAGAGATACTTTCGAAGCTCTCCAGTGGGATTTGGACACGATCGAATACGCCGACAAACTCGGCTATTGCGAGGCGTGGATCGGCGAGCACTTCACGGCAATTTGGGAGCCGGTGCCAGCGCCTGACCTCATGGTCGCCCAGGCACTGCTAAAGACCGAGCGCATCAAGCTCGGCGTAGGTTCGTTCCTCCTTCCCTTCCACCACCCGGCCGAGCTGGCCCAGCGCATCGCCTACCTCGACCACATGGCGCAGGGGCGGTTCATGTTCGGAGTGGGAGCCGGCGGCATCGCGACGGACATGGAGCTGTTCCAGATCGATGTGGAAGCCAACCAGCACAGGGAGATGACCAGGGAGGCGTTGGAGATCATCCTCGGCATCTGGGACAATACGGACAAGGCCCCGTGGCGTTACGAGGGGAAGTACTGGTCGGTCAACCTACCGGCGCTCGACGAGTACGAGTACGCGACCCTGGGTTCCTTTCGAAAACCATTCACCAAGCCTTATCCACCGATCGGCATCTCCGCCGCCAGCCCCAACTCGACGACGTTGCGCATGGCGGGCGAGCGAGGCTTTTTACCCATGAGCCTGGGGCTAAACGCCCAATACATGCCCGGTCACTGGGACGCTGTACTGGAGGGCGCCGCAGAAGCGGGAAAGGAGCCGCCCTCGCGCAGTGACTGGCGCGTGGTGCGGGACTTCTGGGTTGCCGACACCGACGAGGAGGCACGAGAGACGGCCTGGAACGGCGGCCTGGGCCGGGCCTGGCGTGACTACCTGCACCCGCTGTTTTCTTTCGGTCCGCACCCGATTACGCGAAACATGAAGCACGACGAATCGCTCCCCGATGAGGCGGTCACCCCCGAGTACATCATGGAGCACATGTGGCTCGTGGGTTCCTCCCAGACCGTCGCCGACAAGATTCGCGCGTTGTACGAATCGGCGGGCGGATTCGGGGTACTGCTGGGGATGGTCGTCGACCAGAAGGGCGACGACAAGCGGTGGAAGCACTCCATGCGGCTCATGCAGGAAGAGGTCATGCCCCTCCTCGCCGACCTCGAGTTCTAGAGCGGGTCTAGCGCCTACCGATGGCATTAACGGTCGTAATTCTCTCGGTAGTCATCACGGTCCTCGTCGTGGTCGCGGCGGTGACGCTGCGGGTAGCATCCGCCCTCCGTGGGGAACTCCGCGCCACTCGTTCGTCGCGTCAGAGCCAGAGCACCCGTTACGGGCAGATAACCGAGCAGTTCATGCCCTGGGCCTCTTCCTACCCGTACGACCCGTCGGGGTTTCGCTTTTTGGGCTCTCCGATAGACGGCGTCCAGTTCGAAGAAGACCAGGTCATTCTCATGGAGTTCAAGACAGCCGACAGCAAGCTGTCGTCAACTCAGCGCCGCATTCGCGATCTGGTGCGCAAGGGCAAGGTCAGCTTCGAAGAGTTTCGCCTCTCTTAGTGCTGCCTTAGCTGGACGCCGAAGGCAGGTCGCGGCCTCGCCAGGTTCCGCCTCGGCCGCTCCAGTGTCGCCAGGCAGAAGCCAGCGTGAACAGCGTGTACAGCGCTCCGGCCACGGGCAGCGCGGGCGCGAGCAACGCCGTCACGCGATAGAAACGAAGCATGGGCGTGAAGGTCGCCGCCATCAGGCCCCAGGCCGCACCGCCCCCGATTGCCAGCACGGCGACTACCTCGGGCGCTCTGCCAAAAGCCGCCAGCCCAATCGCCCCGGCCAGCGCAACTGGCGGCGCCATGTATATGAGCGCCAGCCCGGCCACGGCGCCGACCAGCGCCACTGGGGAGTGGCCCAGCTGTGTGTACGCAGTTCGGGCGACCATGTCCCAGACTGGTGCCACGCTTCCGTAGCTCCGAACGCTGCGCACGTCCTGCGTTAAGCCCAGCCAGGTTTTGCCACCAGAGCGTTTTATGGCGGCGGCCAGAGAGCAGTCGTCGATGACCGCGCCAGATATCGACGCCAGGCCACCGGCGCGCTCAAGTGCCGTTCGTTTCAGCAGCACGCAGCCCCCCGCAGCCGCCGCGGTGCGATGGGTCTCTTTGTTGGACCACCGGAACGGATACAACTTGGCGAAAAAGTACACGAACGCCGGTAGCAACAACCGGTCCGTAAGCGAGCCCACCCGCAGCCAGGCCATAAGCGAAACCAGGTCCGTCGATGTCGCCAGGGCGTGCGACACCAAACGGGTCAGGCTATCGGGCGGGTGGGCAATATCCGCATCAGAAAGCAGGTAAAAGTCCGGCACCATCGGCACGGACGCCTCGACCCCCGTCTGCACCGCCCACACCTTGCCCGTCCAGCCAGGCGGCAGGGCGCGACCGTCAACCACGTTGAGCCGGTCGCCGTCAGCGCCTTCGCCCATGTGCCTGGCAACGTCACTCGTGCCGTCGTCACTGCCGTCGTCCACAACGTAGACGGCTATTGGACCGGGATAGTCTTGCGACAGCAGGGTAGGGAGAGTACCTGGCAGCGTGTCCGCCTCGTTGCGCGCCGGGACCAGCACGGCCACCGAAGGCCAGTCGGACCCGGCATCCGGTGCTTCGCCCAGTGTGTCACTAAGGGCCGGGAGCCGGACATCCGTCAGCCAGAACATTCCACGCAGGAACGCCAGCCAGAGCCAGGCCAATAGAGAAGCGAGGGAAACGGCCGCGAAGGCCCAGGCCACAGTGGTCATTGCCTCTCCGTGTTCGCGTTGGCGTGCCGGGAGTTTGAAGCCGTCCCCAAATTAAAGCCGATACAGGCTTAAGAAGGGAAGTGAC
>CAUZIR010000043.1:0-10043 GCA_963579815.1 Dehalococcoidia bacterium | reverse complement strand
CGACAGCGTGCCGGCGCCGGTGCCAGCGTTCATAAGGGTAGGGGAGTTGGGGACGTACTCCAGCGTGGACATAATCGAGTAGAAGTCGTCTTCGGCCGTCTGCCTATCTTCTTCCGTCCCGTGCATTAGCTCGGGCTCGGCTATGGCCTCGGCGACCCTGCGCAGCATTCCGGCGGGGGTCTCGATAGTCTCGCCCTCGGCGTTCTTTCGCAGGTAGCGCTTTTTCAGCACCACCCTAGCGTTATCGGTGAGCAGGGCATCGACCTCGTCGATTGCTGCTGTGGCCTCTGTAGGTACTGTGGCCTTGCCCGCGAGCGCACCCTCGACCACCTCTGCGATCTTGTCCTGGGGTACCCCCAGGTCTTGTAGCGCCTTCATCACTTCGCCGACGGTGCTCTCCTTGCTTCTGGCTGGGCTTTTAATGTGGCCTTTGGCGGGGCCATTTGCGGAAGCGCCGTTCGTCCCGTTCTCTTTCGTCATTCCCGACTCCCTTACTACTACTCTTGGACCGCGCTCGTCGCCGCGCTATCTGGCGGCGCACCGGCGTGGCCATTCATTGCTAATTACGAACAAACATTCTAGTTAATTCGTTACCCCTGCGCCAAACCGGCCGTTAGCGCATCGGCTGCGGTTTGCGTGGGCGGCCCCGCCTGCGTCTGATCGGCAGGACCGGCGGCTCGTCTTCCAGGAACGACAGCTGCGGGTTGGGCTCGGGCCTCTGGGCCACCGGCTCCAGCAGTGCGTCCACCTCTTCCTTGAACGTCTCTATGTCCTTAAAGTCCCGGTACACGCTGGCGTAGCGAATGTAGGCGACCCGGTCCAGTCCTTTTAGTCGCCCCATAACCAGTTCTCCCAGGCCGTGAGAGGGAATCTCTGCTTTGCCCGAATCGACCAGCGCCGCCTCTATCTCGTCGGCGACCTTGGTGATGGTGCCTACAGGTAGGGGCCGTTTGACGCAGGCCTTGTTCAGGCTGGCCAGCAGCTTGTCCTTGCGGAACTCTTCTCGCCGCCCGTCCTGCTTTACAACCATCAGCGTGCGGGTCTGGGAGCGCTCGATCGTGGTGTACCTGCGGTCGCACGACAGGCACTCCCTGCGCCGCCTGATTCCGTCTCCGGAATCCCGCGAGTCGATCACTTTAGAGTTGTCGTGGTTGCAGTACGGGCAGAGCATTTAATGGGTCTCTAGGCACAAGCTATCGCGTGGGGGTTAGAAGTTACCACCAGATATAGGGCCTGTCAAACGTTAATTTTTACAAATTCGGGAAATAAAACGGAAACTTCTAGGTAGCGCGGTGTACCGGCCAACGCACACAAAAATGCAGACAAAAAAAGAGGGCCGGTCCCAATTGGGACCGGCCCTCTTACCCCTGAGGGGGCGTTAGAAGCTAGACGGTGATCCTCGACTGCGGAGTGCGCGCGGAGGCCACGTGAGCCCTCGTCAGACGCCGCAGGAAAGGGGGAACATCTATGTCCGTGCTCTCGCCATTCAAGGCGTCCCGCAGTATCTGGTTGACGCGGTCATCGCCGCCAACCTCGGACTCCGGTGAGGGGAACCCGGTCGCAACTACGGTGAGCTTAATCTCGTTTTCCATCTTGAGGTCAGTGGCCATGCCGAAAATGATGTTGGCATCCGGATCCGCGACCCGCTGAATAACCTCTGCCGCCTCGTGCAGCTCGGACAGTCTTATGTCACTGCCTCCGGTAATGTTGAACAGCACGCCGGTGGCACCGTCTATTGTCACGTCGAGTAGCGGGTTTGAGATCGCCTGCTGAGCGGCGTCTTTGGCCCTGTCTTCCCCGCGGCCGAAGCCGATCGACATCCAGGCGGGACCTGCGTCACGCATGATGGTCTGAATGTCGGCGAAGTCCAGGTTAATGTCGCCGGGCACAGTTACCAGCTCGGCAATCGACTGGACCGCTAGGCGCAGCACATCGTCGGCCATGCGGAACGCGTTCCCGGCCGTCACCTCGTCCTCGCAAATGACGTGCAGTCTCTCGTTCGGTATGACCAGAAGCGTATCAACCGCCTCGGCCAGCTTCTTAATGCCCTCGTCGGCCTGCTTGGCCCGGCGAATGCCCTCAAAGGCGAACGGGCGAGTGACCACGCCGACTGTCAGCGCGCCGGTCTCCTTCACGATCTCGGCGATGATGGGTGCAGCGCCCGTGCCGGTGCCGCCACCCATACCGGCTCCTACAAAGACCATATCCGCGTCGCGGACGGCCTCGTAAATCTCATCCCGGCTCTCTTCGGCTGCCCGAGCGCCGAGCTCGGGGTCGCCGCCGACGCCCTTGCCAGCCGTCAGGTCGTCCCCGATGGAGATCTTCAGCGGCACGTCGCAGCGCAGCAGCGCTTGCGTGTCGGTGTTGACCACCTCGTACTCAATGCCCGTAATGCGCTCGCGGAACATGCGAGACACGGCATTGGACCCGCCTCCGCCTACTCCAATTACCCGGATCCTCGTGATCCCGTCCGGCTCCCTCTTGGTGACGACCATCTGGCTCCCCTCTCCCTTTCGGTTCTTGTTTTCGGACCTGTCGGCCGCTCGCAGCGGGCCTTAGTTAATGCGCTAGTTGGTTATGCCTGTCGATTGCCCATGGCCGCAGCCATCCAGGGCGAAACCCTTAGTTTGCGTACCTGGCGGCTTACCCCTGAGCCGATTCCGGCCAGCCTGCCAGGGCTGGCTGCGCGGCCAATTCCCCGCCTCGTGGCGCGGCTCACTTTTGCCGGGACCGGCTGGGCAGCCGCCCAAGCGAGTATTCCCAGGCCGGTTGCGTGCATGGGGTCAGTCAGGTCTTCTGCGCCCTCGAAAGCACGACTCGGCGAACCGAGACGCACTCTTCGTCCGAGGTATCGCTGGAGGATGTCGGCGATGCCCGGTAGCTCGGACGCGCCTCCCGTTAGGACGATTTTTACTGACCCCACTTGCCCGGACTTGGCGTCATCGAGCTTTATACGGATCAGCTGGGCCATTTCTGTCGCCCGCTCGCGCAGAAGCTGTGCCAGCTCCCTGGCGGGGACGAGTATGTCGGCCGGCCGGTCCGCCAGGGACATGCTGACCAGCCCGTCCGGGTCTACAGCGGCGGGCTCAGTGTGGCCGTGCTCGAGCTTGGCCTGCTCGGCCGAGTCGCGGTCGACGTTGTAGGTAAGGCAAATGTCGTTGGTGAACTGGTAGCCGCCAATGGGGACGACGCCGGTGTAGGACACCTTGCCCCCGCGGAACGCGACCATGTCGCAGGTCCCGCCTCCGATGTCGATGAGCAGCGTGCCCCGGTCCATTTCGTCCCTGGTTAGCGTGGCCAGCCCGCTGGCAAGCGGCTCCATGACCAGGGCGTCTACCTCTATGCCCGCGTCTCTGACGGCCTGCGTCAGCAGTTGCAGGCGAGCCCTGTCGGCCGTTATCACGTGGGTATCGACCTCGACCGACTTGCTATGCATGCCGATCGGGTTACGAATGCCCGCCTCGCCGTCGAGCGTGTAGGAAATGGGCATGGCATGAATCACCTGCCTGCCCCCGTTAGGGCTGCCATCGGGGCCGCCGCCGTTAGGCAACGACGAATCGGCATACAACTCTTGCGGGGTAATCACCCCTATCGAGCCCACGCCGTCCAGGCGGTCTCTACGGTTCTCGCACTTAACGTGCGCGCCGGTAACCCCTATATAGGCAGACTCAATCTCAACCCCGGCCCCGGCCTCGACAAAGTCGAGCGCCGCTCTAATGGCCATGGTTGTTTCGGCCACGTCCTCGACGTTTCCGCGCATTAGCCCCCGGCAAGGGACCGTGGCGTGAGCCAGTACTCGTGGCCTTGCCCCATCCACAGCGGCGACCATGGCGAACACTTTGGTGGTGCCCACGTCGATCGCGGTGATGATCCCTGGCTCTGTCATCTGCTTCTCCCCGTGGCGCCGCTGGGCGCTCTATTCTTGCCGACCGGTCCGCTGAAGCCCCGCCTAGGCCTCCAGCAGTTCGGCAACCCTGAGCCGCGCACTGCGCGCCCTCGGGTTTGCTCTAAGCTCCTCGTCGGAAGCCTTAATTACCTTCTTATTCACCCGCTTCAGCGAAGCCACGTGCTGGCAGTCACACTGGAGAAACTTGGGAGGGCAGATGCAGTCCCTGCTCTCCTGGCCCATAAAGACCTTCACCAGCCGATCCTCTAGAGAGTGGAAAGAGATCACCGCCAACCGGCCTCCCGGCTTCAGCGTCTCCATCGCTCTCTCCAGACCTGCCTGTACGTTTTCTAGCTCCGCATTCACCGCCATTCGAAGTGCCTGGAAAGTCCGGGTCGCCGGATGCGTCCGGCCTCGTCTTCCCCCGACAGCCTTCGCTACCGTTTCAGCCAATTTGCTCGTCGTCTCTATCGGCCTGGCCTTCACAATCGCCGAAGCGATTCGTCTCGATTTCGGCTCTTCGCCCAGTGCGTATATCAGGTCCGCCAGTTCCCGCTCCCGGGTCCTGTTGACCACTCCCCAGGCCGACTGTTCCTGCCCCTGGTCGAACCTCATGTCGAGCCGGGCCTCGGTCTGAAAGCTGAACCCGCGTTCTGCCGTTTCTAACTGGAGCGACGAAAGGCCGAGATCCATAACGATCCCGTCGGCCCCGTCCATTCCCGCCTCGGTCGCCAGTCGCTTCATATCCACGTAGCTGCCGTGGGCAAGAGTGACCGCGCCACCGAAGCTGGCGAGTCGGGTGCCGGCCGTTGCCAGCGCTGAGGCGTCCAGGTCAATGCCGAGAACTCTTGGTGGGGGAGCCACTGCTGCTAGCAGCATCGCTGTATGCCCGCCTTCACCAACGGTGCAGTCGATGTAAGAGCCATCGGACCGAACACCGAGCGCGTCAAGAATCTCGGCACCAAGTACCGGGGTGTGCACTGCACTCACGAGCCTGTTGCTCGCTTTCCCCACCGTCTGGCTTGATGCCTGCCCCACCGCACCGGCGTTCGTCTGGAATTTGCCATGTTAAAATGCATTCGACGTAACAGCCGCCCCGTGACGGGCATAGCGCCGTTGTGGATGAAGTCTTTCAAAATCGCCCCGATGAGACAAGCAGTTTTCGAACAAGTTTAAAACCTTTTTAAGACTTTTCTAATTAGCACAAATGTCCGAATTACAGGCGCGCAGCGCCCGGCGACTCGCCACATTAACCATCAGCGACGCCGGTTCCAAGGGGGAACGGCAGGACACCTCGGGGCCAGCCATATCGGAGGTCATGACCGAGCTAGGCTACGTTGAAATAGACAGGGTATTGGTCCCGGACGAAGCCGACCAGATCTCCCGCCAGCTGGCTGCCTGGTGCGACGGTGGCGAGGTCGACATCGTCCTAACCACAGGGGGCACCGGCCTGAGCCCACGAGACGTCACTCCAGAGGCCACCCGGTCGGTCATCGAGTACGAAATCCCCGGCATTCCTGAAGCCATCCGCACCCAGACTGCGGCCAGCACGCGCATGGCCATGCTCAGCCGAGCCGTCGCTGGCATACGCTCCGGCTGCCTCGTCATAAACCTGCCCGGCTCTCCAACCGGCGTACGCGAAGCCCTGGCGGTCATTGGCCCGGTCATCGGCCACGCCATCGACATCGCGCGTGATCGACCCGGCCAGTCCGGCCACGGGGATCACACAGATCACGACAGCCAGTCTGACCACTCTGGCCACAAGTCTCTCTAGCCGGTTGGCACCTTGAATTTCCACGTTCTCACGCTATTCCCGGCAATGTTCGACGGTCCGTTGGCCGAGGGCGTTGTGGGCAGGGCGATAACCAGCGGTCTGGTCTCTGTAGACCGCCACGACTTTCGCCGCTTCGCCACCGACAAACACGGCTCGGTCGACGACTACCCCTTCGGCGGCGGGCCGGGCATGGTTCTCAAGCCCGAGCCCTTGTTCGCAGCCATCGACGACCTGAAAGCCCGCGACGAGATAGACGACTCAACGCCAATAGTGCTGCTCACCCCCCAGGGCCGCACCTTCGACCAGTCCGTCGCTGAAAGCCTCGCCAGTGCCGACCGGGTCGCCCTCATCTGCGGCCGCTACGAAGGCGTGGACGAACGCGTGCGCACCGACCTTGCCACCGACGAGATAAGCATTGGCGACTACGTACTCAGCGGCGGCGAACTGGCGGCGATGGTCGTCATCGACGCCGTGGCCCGCCTCGTGCCCGGCGTAGTTGGCAGCGCCGGGGCGATAGACGACGATTCGCACACCTCCGGGCTGTTGCAGTTCCCCCAATACACCCGTCCGGCCAGCTTTAGAGGCCTGGAGGCTCCCGAAACGCTACTGTCCGGCGACCACGCTCGCATAGCCGAGTGGCGCAGGCGAGAGGCCTTGAAGCGCACCGAGGCTCGACGGCCCGACCTGCTCCGCAGCGCCGACCTGTCGGAAAACGACCGTCGGCTGCTGGACTAGCCCTCCCAACACGGTTAACATAATTGAATCCCCGGCCTGCACTGCGGTATCGTCGTGCGGCCGTTTTTAAGGCGTGTCTATGGAGACCCATCAACTAATAAAAATTGAACCGAACCCGCGGGTCGAAAACTTCGCACCCGGGGACAATGTTCGAGTCAGCGTCAAAGTGACCGAGGGCGGTCGCACCCGGACCCAGGACTTCGAAGGCTTCGTCCTTCGTCGCAGGGGCGGTGGTGCGAGCGAGACCTTCACTGTCCGGCGAGTGACCCAGGAGATCGGCGTTGAGAGGACTTTCCATCTCAACTCCCCCTCCGTCGAGGCGGTCAAAATAATTCGCCGCGGCAAGGTCAGACGCGCCCGACTCTACTACCTGCGCGGCCGTTACGGCCGGCACGCACGCATCAAAGAAAAGCGCTAAGGCGGTCCCCGCTCGCGGGGCTCGCTCTAGGGCTCTTCGGCTCTGTGCCTCATCGCTTTCGTAATCGACCGCTAGGTCGTTTGCGCTTGGCGCACTGCTTTATCCTGTGACGATGAAGTATGCCGAGGTCGCAGTGGACGCGCCTGCGGGCCACGAGCGCACGTTCAGCTACTCTATTCCCGAGGGGCTAGAACTGGTGCCCGGCCAGCTGGTTCGTGTGCCGTTCGGCTCACGCCGCTTACAGGGGCTGGTCTTTTCGTTAAGCGCCGAGCCCAACTTCCCCCACACCCGCGACATCCTCTCCGCCGCCGCGGCCGAGCCCCATCTCGGTCCCGTCCAACTCGAACTGGCGCGCTGGGTGTCGGACCGCTACATGTGCTCCCACTTCGAGGCCGTCGCCCCCATGTTGCCTCCAGGGGCCCGCACAGGCGGAAGCATGACCGTAGACCTCGTCCCCTCCCAAAGCACCGCTGGCTCCGCTGGCGAGGATCACAAGTCACCAGGCTCAAAAAACCTCTCCGAAGCCCAGGCCCGGGTCATGGGATACCTCGCCAAGCACGCACCCGTTGCTAGGGGCCGGTTGCTCAAGGCGATGGGCGAAACCGCCGAGCGCACACTGCGCGCCCTGGAACGCAAAGGGCTAATAGTCCTCACCCCCAGCCGTGAGTCGGCCAGCATAGGCCCGAAGCTGGTGAAGTACCTGGCCCTCACCCCTTCCGGTAAGTCAGAACTATCCGACTCACCAGACGGTTTGACGGCCCTGTCCCGCGCCCCCAAACAGGCGAAGTTGGCCTCGGTACTGGCGTCTGGCGATGACACCATTGCGCTGGCGGACGCGAAGCGAACCTACGGTGACTCCGCAGTCAACGGCCTCCGTCGTCGGGGATGGGTCACCGTCCTCGAAGCTGCGCTATCGCGGGACCCCCTCTCTGACATGGCCGTAGAGCCCATCGGCCCGGTTTCGCTGACCACCGCACAGGCACAGGCAGCGGCCGAAGTGGGGCGTGCCCTGCTGGGGGACGGCACAGGCTCGTTCCTTCTCGAAGGCGTCACCGGCAGCGGCAAGACCGAGGTCTACCTCGACGCCGTGGAGGCGGCCATTGCGGGCGGCAAACGGGCCATCGTGATGGTGCCCGAGATCGCCCTCACCCATCAGACCATCGAGCGCATGGCCGAGCGGTTCCCTGGCAACGTGGCCGTGCAGCACAGCGGCCTCACACCGGGCGAACGCTACGACCAGTGGTGGAAGATACGGCGGGGCGAGTACGGCGTCGTGGTTGGGTCCAGGTCGGCCATCTTCGCGCCCCAGCCCGACCTTGGCCTTGTGGTCCTCGACGAAGAGCACGAGTGGACGTACAAGCAGAACGAACCCGACCCGAGATACCACGCCCGTGACGTGGCGATGAAGCTGGCCCAACTGGTGAACGCGGTCGTCCTCATGGGCAGCGCGTCGCCCGACGTAGTGACCTACTTCAATACTGAAAGCAAGCTACACCGGCCTCTTCACCTGTCCGAGCGCATCGCTACGAACAGGGACGGCGTGCCCGCTCCCGCGCCCCTGGCAACGGTAGAAGTGGTGGACATGCGAAGCGAACTGAAGCAGGGCCATCGGCACTTCCTCAGCCGCGCCCTGTTGGCCTCCCTCAAACAAGTGGCCGAATCTGGCGGCAAGTCGATACTGTTCCTGAACAGACGGGGAGCGTCATCGCAACTCATGTGCCGAAACTGCGGCCAGGGTGTGCGATGCAGCCGGTGCGACGTGCCGTTAACGCTGCACAACGACGCTCCCGGTAGCCGTCAAACGCGCCCTACAACGGGCGACGACGGCATTCTCGTTTGCCACTACTGCGGCAACCGCAGGCGAGTGCCGCCGGTATGCCCCAACTGCAAGGAGTACCGCCTTAGCCTGCAGGGCATCGGCACCCAGGCTGTGGAGACGGCAGTCGCCGACCTGCTGCCCGGAGTAAGAGTGCTGCGCTGGGACCGGGACACGGCCAAGAAAGCCTCCGACGTCGAACGGCTAATGAACGACTTCCGCCAGGAGGGCCCGGCCGTGCTGGTGGGCACCCAGGTGGTAGCGAAAGGCCTGCACTTCCCCGACGTGACACTCGTTGGCGTCGTACTCGCCGATCTCAGTCTGGGAGTGCCCGACTTCAGGTCCGGGGAGCGCACTTTTCAACTGATTACCCAGGTGGCCGGTCGGGCGGGTCGAGGCGCAAAACCCGGTCGGGTCATCGTGCAAACCTACATGCCGGGAAACTACGCCATACGAGCCGCCGCCATCCAGGACTATCGCGACTTCTACGAAGAGGAGTTGGAATACCGGCGCGAGATGGGCAATCCTCCGTTCTCTCGGCTGATCAGACTGGGGTACTCACACACCAACAAAGCTGCGGCCGAGCGAGAGGCACTGCGTTACGCGGACCTGCTACGGCACGAACGAGACGTGCGCGGCCTAGCGGGACTGCATGTGATGGGGCCGACGCCGGGGTTCCCCCCACGCTTGCGGGGCCGCTACCGGTGGCGAGTGACGCTGCGGGGTCGAGACCCGCGGTGGCTGCTCGACCGCGTCCCGGTGCCGCAGCAGTGGACCGTGGACGTGGACCCTGTAGGGACGTAAACCCGTCCAGCCCCTAAAACCCTGGGCAACCCTAAGCCGAGCTTAAGCTGCCTCGCGGACGAACTGGAGTTCGGAGTCACCCATGGTGATGATGTCACCGTTGGTCAATGTGGCTCCGGTTACCGGGTTGCCGTCGACGGTCGTCCCGTTCGAGCTACCCAGGTCCTGGACGTAGTGGCCCAAGCAGCTCCAGCGCACAACTGCGTGCTGCTTGCTGACCGTGGCATCGGGCACTTTGACGCCGCCCTTGCCTGGCTCGCGACCTATGGTCACGTCGTCTTCGCTCAGGGCGAACTTGGCGCCCGCGTCGGGTCCGGAACTAATCAGGATGACTCCTCCGGGGTCGAAGGGACCGGAGTCCACCTCCTCAATCCCGGTGAAAAACATCTCGGTGCGTCCCACAGAAATGGTGGTGCCGTTCTTGAGGAAATGAGTCTCGACCGCGTTCTTATTAACGAGAGTGCCAGCCTCTGTACCAAGGTTATACAGCAGGAACTGCCCGTCTCGACGGCGGATGATCGCGTGCTTCTTTTCGGTGGACTGGTCTTTCAGGGCAATGTCGCACTTGGAGTCGCGGCCCATGCTGATGATGTCTTGCTCCAGGTCGAAC
>CAUZIR010000042.1:0-10186 GCA_963579815.1 Dehalococcoidia bacterium | reverse complement strand
CGACCGACACCACCAGCCTCAGGTTCGCCTCGGCCAGGTGGCGCTGGGCACCGGTGCCGTCCAGTTTCACGTCCTTGAAAAACTTGAGAAAAACTATCTCGTAGCTTTCGATATGTCCACGCCGATCAGCTCGTCCGGGTCGCTCAGCCCCAGCAAATTGGAGGCTGCCCGGTTGGCGTAGAGAATTATCCGTTCCTGGTGAATGACGATGGCGTCAGCTGAAAAGTCCACCAGACCCCGGTACCGCTCTTCACTCTCTTTGGAGGCGGCGAGGAGGTGAGTGTCCCGGAAATTTGGCCCGCTATGAGCCCTAGCAAACGGGCGGTGTCGTCTTGGAACAGGTCGGCCTTCAACGATGCAACTGTCAAGAAACCGATGACGTCGGCGGCGTATATAAGTGGCACACCGAGCATCGAGCGAATTCCGGCCTCGAAGGCGGGCGTCTCTGCAGGGAATTGAGCAAAAAGCTCTTCCAGGCTGTCGGCCCGCCAGCGCTGGGGCTGCCTGGTAGCTTCGATGCGCTCTTCGATCGAGCCTGCGTAAACGGACTGCAGCCCAAGACGCCAACCGGGGACGGTCATGCCCTCCGCGTACTCGGGGGTCAATTCGCCGTCCACCGAGCGCCGCGTTATGCCTATCTGGTCGAACTTGATTAGCTGCGCGGCTTCGTGCGCGAACAGGCCGTAGACCAGGCCGATTTCAGAGGAGGAGTTGATCACCTCGCCGATCCGCGCCAGGACAAGGGCCGCTCAGCAGATATCTGCTGAGCGGCCGGGTTCGGGCCCAAAGCGGGGTGGCTTGTAACTATCCGACAAGGGGTTCCCTACACCAGAGGTTGGGGACTGGTCGTTTCGCCTGTTCGCTACCACCCCCACATTTCACAACTTGGCGATACGAAAGTGTGGGAGAAACAGTAACGAACACGTGACGATTTCTGCCGTTGGATACCGAGCGCTGAAAGTGGGTTCGCCGGTCGTCACTGGCGATAATACGGCTGACGTATGTGCCGCCACAGGTACGTGTCGGACTGTTTATCTGACCCACAACGCGTACCTCCATATAAAATGTGGCTGAACTATGACTACGGCCCCTACCAACCAGCACGAACTGATTTTAACCAACGAGCGATTCGCCGAGATAGCTGATGTTATCTCCAGGCATCCCTGGATCGGCCTCGACCTGGAAGGCAACGGTCGCCATCGCTACCCGGAGAGTGTGTGCCTGGTGCAGATCTCTATTCCAGGGTCGAACTACATCGTAGACCCCCTTTCCGTCGATGACATGTCGCCCCTGGGTGCCATCCTCGCCGACGAACAGGTAGAGAAGATACTCCACTCGGCCGACTATGACGTGCGCTGCCTCGACCGGGATTGGGGGTTCAGGATTCGCAACCTGTTCGATACGTCTATCGGCGCATCGATACTTGGCTTACCCAAGACGGGGCTTGGCTCGGTGCTTGAAGACGTACTCGGGGTGGATATTCCCAAGAGCAAACGGCTGCAGAAGTCCGACTGGACTATCAGGCCCCTTGGGGACGAGGCCCTGGACTATGCCGCCTCTGACGTGGCGTATTTGCACGAACTTCGAGATGCCATGGCCGAGCGACTGGCGCAGCTCGGGCGCATGTCGTGGATGTCGGAGGAGTGCGAGCGCCAACTGGGTGTTCGCTTCGAGGCACCCGACCCCCAGAAGGCGTTCCTCAATGTGAAGGGCAACCACGCACTCGATGGCCAGGGACTGGCGATTCTGCGAGAGCTGGTGGCCATGCGCGAGCGACACGCGCTGAACCGGGGACGACCCCATTTTCGGATAATGTCTAACGAGACCATGGTCGCCCTGTCGGCCAAACCGGACGCCGATTTGCGCAAGGTAGTTGGGCTAGGACCGTTTGGACGCCGTCCCCTGCTAGATGAACTGCGGCAGGCGTTGAGGGAAGGGATCCAATCGCCTCCATTCCAGAGGCCACCATCTCCCCGCAAGCCTCGCATGGCCGCCGAGGAGAAGAAGCGGCTGGACGCACTAAAGGTGTGGCGCAAGGCCCAGGGGGAAGAGTTGAAAATTGACCCCAGCCTTATCTGGCCAATGCCCAGCCTGGAGCGTTTGGCCTGGGAACCGGGCACGGTAGATGCCGAGACCGACGCAAAAGAGGTGCGCCGCTGGCAGGTCGCCGAGTTCGGCCAGTCGCTGCTCAACGTCACCGCTGACCTTTAGCATGGCCGGGTTGGTGGCTGCGC
This sequence comes from Dehalococcoidia bacterium, assembly GCA_963579815.1. Taxonomy (GTDB): domain Bacteria; phylum Chloroflexota; class Dehalococcoidia; order Lucifugimonadales; family UBA2962; genus CAUZIR01. Next base: position 7,952 of record CAUZIR010000042.1, on the reverse strand, counting down.
TCGGATTGGTCGCCCTAGTCGCCTGCTCCCCAGCCGCATCCAAGTCCGACACCGGGACCCTGGGACCGCCCGAGTCAGGCACCGACAGAGGCCTCGTCGTGCGAGTCATCGACGGCGACACCGTGGAGATTGAGCAGAACGGCTCTGTGGAGACGGTGCGCTATCTGGGTATCGACGCTACGAAGCTTGGCGAGTGCTTCTCGGCCGAGGCCACCGCCCGCAACGCCGAACTCGTGCTGGACGTTTCTGTGACGCTGGAGACCGACGTTTTCGACAGGGACCAGTTCGGTCGGTTGCTGCGTTACGTCTATTTGCCGAACGGACGCATGGTCAATGAGGTGCTGGTAGAAGAGGGCTACGCAGGAGCGGCAGAGTCGGCACCCGACACTCGTTATTCTGCCGGCCTGAGTGCGGCAAACGAGCGCGCAAAAGATGCGGCATTGGCTGGTGGGAGACCTGCGCTAACGCCTTCCCCCGGAGCGCGTCCCCGCGCCGCCCGTTCGAGTGCGACCCGGCTTACCCGACGGTTTGCCTGCCGTCCGCTCCGCCAGATCTCGATTGCGATGGCATCACCGACCGGGAGTTCATCGCCCTTCACCCTGACCCGCATCGGCTGGACGGCGACGGCAACGGCATTGCCTGCGAGGGCTGACTCACCCGTCGCACCAGTCCTCACCAATACCGGCGCTGCGACTTGCGATACAATGCGGCGCACTCTAGCGAACCCGCTCTAAGGCACGAGGAGAATTTCATGGGCGAATTCATCGCATACCTGAACGGGAAGTGGATTCCCCGTAGTGAACTTAAGATCGACGTGGCCGACCGGGGCTTCCGTGTCGGTGACACCGTGTTCGACGTGACCCGCACGTTCAACGGCACTTCTTTTTTGCTGGACCGGCACATCGACCGCCTGTATCGCTCGATGAAGTACACCCGCATAGACATTGGCATGCCCATTGAGGAGATGACGCGCATCACGGTCGAGGCGGTGGAGAGGAATCGCGAACACCTGGCCGAGCATGGCGACTTCGACATTTGGCACGCAATTACCCGTGGCCCCGGCCGCTGGGCGTATGAGTGCGAGAACCCGACTGTGATTATTGACGTTGCGCCGGTGCCCTGGGACTGGTTCGGCGACTCGATGGCCGGTGCCAAGGGCGTCATTACCAAGACCCGGTCCATGTCAGCCGAGACGGTCGACCCGAAGATAAAGCACCACAGCCGCCTTAACTTCAACATGGCCGAGATGGAGGCCGGGGACGTGGAGCCGAACGGCGGGTGGCCCATTTTGACCGACGGTTCCGGAAACCTTACCGAGGGCGTCGGATACAACATGTTCCTGGTCACTAACGGGACTATACGAACCCCCAAGGACACGTCTATTTTGCAGGGCGTCTCCCGGTCGTTCGTGTTCGACCTGGCCCGGCAACTGGACATCCCGATTGTGGAAGAGGACCTGCAACCGTACGACCTGTACACCGCCGACGAGGCGTTCTTTTCTTCGACGCCTTTCTGTGTGCTGCCGGTGACCACTGTGGACAAACGAGAAGTCGGAGACGGCGAACCGGGCCCAATGTTCAAGCAGCTTATGTCGGCCTGGTCCGAGCACGCCGGTCTGGACATTTGGGACCAGGCTCAGCGCCAGTTTTCAAAGCTGGGTGGTGGCTCGACCATCCACTAGGCGTTTTAGGCCCTTCTTGCGAGGGCTAGAGGGGTTTTTCGGGGTACTTGGCGGGGTCCCGCGTTAATCGCCGGTAGGCGGGGTCCCAAGCTTGCTGGCAAGTTCTTCGAAGTCGGCCGCGTACAGGTCGAACCCGGCGTCCAGGGGGACGTGCGAGGCCCGACCGGCACCGTGTTCCAACGGCCGGTGGACGTATGCGGTCTTGAGGCCTGCGCCCCTGGCGGCCTCCAGGTCGTCGGCGTGGGCGGCGACCATCATCACCTCGCCGGGTGAATGACCCAGCAGCGCGGCCGCGCCTGTATAGACTGCTCGGTCCGGTTTGTAGTGGCGAAATAGCTCGGCCGAGAGCACCACGTCCCAGCGCAGACCCGCCCGCTTCGCCATGCCCGACAGCAACGCGACGTGCCCGTTGGACAACGTGGCGACGGTGTAGCGCCGGGCCAGCCGTACCACGCCCTGCACTGAGTCCGGCCAGGGCTCCAAACGATGCCAGACCCGGTTGAGTTCGTTCATCTGGGCCTCGTCCAGGGCGTCCAGGCCGAACGCCGGGGCCAGGCGGTTTAGCGACGTTCGGTGCAGGTCGTCGAGGTTGGTCCAGGGCAGGTCGCCACTGCGGACACGGTCCATCCCCGGACGGTAGGCCGCCCGCCAGGCGTCGGCGAACAGGGGCCAGTCTGCTGAGACACCCCACTCGGCTTGTACCTCGGCACCGTAGTGGATGATCGACCCTCGCCAGTCGACCACGGTGCCGAAGACGTCGAATATTAGGGCTTTCACCCCGGAAAGATCGGCCGGGCCGTTCGCCATTTTCGACCTCCAATTGCAATCAGGGCTCCAATAGCAATACGGGCGAAACCTCTTGAGCCAGCGGTTACAATCCTACACGGCCTTTACCCCAACACTCGTGCGGGCGGCCACACCCCCCTTAACGAGGCTTCGACTATCGTGAAACTCCCCAGGCGGCGTTGGCTGATGCTGGGGCTGATCTGGATGGTTTACGTGTGCAACGGCCTGGCCTTTTCATCCCTTGCAACGGTGGTAGACCCGATCCGGGACGACCTGGGCATTTCCTATGGCCGCATGGGCCTAGTACTGGGCTTCTGGCAGCTGGTGACCATTTTCACCTTCTACCCGCTGGGCAGGGTGATGGACCGGTTCCCTACTCGTCGCCTCGTTGCGGTAGCGGCCGTGATAATGGCCCTGTCCCTGCTCTTACGGGGGCTGTCGGTCGACTTTTACACCCTGCTGTTCGCCATGGGCCTGTTCGCCTTTGGCGGCCCTCTCATCTCGGTCGGAGCCCCCAAGGTGGTGGCGGACTGGTTCAGCGGAGCGGAGCGCAACTTCGCCACCGGCGCGTACATTTCCGGCCCGATTGTTGGCATAGTCATCGGATTGTCGCTGGCGACCAACGTCATCGTGCCACTGACGGGTTCGTGGCGGGGCGTACAGTTCACTTACGGAATAGCCGCCCTGGTCGCAGGGGTCATCTGGTACGTGCTGGCCCGCGACCCGGCCAGGCCCCAGGTCGCAGCTGGGACCGTCCCCGAACCGGTCCGGCGAGACGAGGAGGGCTCAGTCTTGTTGGCACTGCTCCGGGTGGGCAACGTGCGGTTGGTGCTCATTTTGGCCATCGCCTCGTTCCTTCTCCAGCACGGCCTGGTGAACTGGGCACCGACCCTGCTGGACGAAGCAGGCATGACATCTAACAGGGCCAGCCTGTGGGCGGCCATCGGGGTGGCGGCGGGCGCTATTGGCGTGCTTACTGTGCCATCTTTTGCCAGGTTGGGTCGCCGAAGAATAATACTTGCGGTGATGCTGGCGTGGGCCGCACTAGGCACTGCGGGCCTGGCGCTTACGGACGGCGGCGGATTGATAGCCTCGCTGCTGGTGGCCAACGTTGCCAGCACGCCCATATTCCCCATTCTCACGCTCATCCTCATCGACACCGAAGGGGTGGGCCTCAAGCGCATCGGGGCCGCCGTGGGCCTGGCGTTCGCCGCCTCGGAGATAGGCGGCTTTGCAGGCCCGTTCATGCTGGGCGTGGTCCGGGACGTAACCGGGTCCCTGGACACAGGCGTGCTCGCCCTGGCCACGATTACGGCGATGCTTATTCTCGTAACGCCGTTCATTCGGGAACGGCGACCCGACGGGCCTATTTAATGCGTTCTGAGGCCTTGTTGTAGATGGCCACGACGGAGGGCTTGCCGCTTTCTACACCCTCGACGGTTGCCATGTGGCCCGACCGGGTCATGAAGACCTGCGGCCTGAAGAAGTAGACGGCTGAGTCGCCCGGCTTCACCCGCTGGCCGGGCGTCGGGTACAGCCAGGCGTAGTAGTCCATCCACTGGGCCACGGGCATGTCCGCCCTTACCCGGTTGCTCAGAATTGTCTCGGGGTCGTCGCCGACGAATCCGGCCGAGAATGCCCAGGCCCCGTCGCGGCTGTCTGCGTAGAAGCCGCCGCCGAGCACCATCATGCGGTCTCTGGCGTAGTGCGATACCTCAGCTACGTACACCTGTCCTGGCTTTCCGACGTCGTTACCGAAGAGCTGCTGCGGGGCCATGCCCCACAGGGCTGCGCCGGGCTCGCCGTCGGTGCCGCCGTGCTTGGCGATTATGGGCATCGACTCGCAAGAGGTTGTGCCGGGGCAGTTGATCCGGGACATCTCGATGCCTAGCTCGGCCTCTATAAGTTTGGCCGCCTCAACTACGGTGGTGATGTTGGGAAGCGCGTCGAGCCGTCTGGTCATCATTTCGAACGACAGCGTGGGGAAGCCGGTGGTGCCCACCATGCGCACGCCGGGCAGTTCTTTAATTTTGCGAGCGATGTCCAGGACCTGCTCGGAGAAGATGCCGCCCTCTTGCGCCGGGTAGGCATGGTCCAGCGGGCCGATGACCTTGAGCAAAATGTCCTGGGTGACGCCTGCGTCTACGGCCGCCTCGGACAGGGACTGGGCGTTTTCATAGCTGTAGATGGTCCACACGTCCGGGTTCATGGCCAGGACTTCAGGTATCCAGTACCGGGGTATCTGGCTGAGGTGGCCGACGTGGGCGACGTCCAACCCCTGGGCGTGGATGGCCCTTGCGCCCTCAATGTCTACGGAGACGAACTTGTCGATGCCAGAGGCCGCAATGGTCTTCAACATGGACGGGTTGCGGTTGATCTGCTTGGTCATAGCATAGAGCCGCAGGCCGTTGTCGTCGGCGGCTTTCTTTAACTGCCGAGTGTTCTCACGCAGGACCTCAAGGTCTACGACGTAGCAGTCGGGCGGTATCTCCCGGCGTTGATGCAGGTCGCTCGCCGCTTTCACCAGCGACGGGTTTTGGGATTCGATTATGTCGAGCATTGCGCTCATGGTTTTCTCCTCTGTGTCGTACCGATGTGGGGTCGTAGTAATAACATAGAGCGAGCCAAAAGTGAGGGGCATAGGTTTGGTGAACGAGACACAACAGACGCAGCCGGTGAGTTTCGATACTGACAACTTCCAAAAGGACGTCATCGAACGTAGCTACACGCTTCCTGTGCTGGTGGACTTTTGGGCGGACTGGTGCGGCCCGTGCAAGATTCTCGGCCCGACGCTGGAGAAGTTGGCCCGAGCGGCCGACGGACGGTGGACGCTGGCCAAGATAGACACCGAGAAGCATCAAGACATAGCCACCCAGTACAACATTCGCAATATCCCGAACGTGAAGTTGTTCATAGACGGGCGGGTGAGCGGGGACTTCGTGGGGGCGCTACCCGAGCGCGATGTGGTGGCCTGGCTGGAAAAAACGATTCCTAGCAAGCATAAACGCCAGGTGGAGAGCGCCCGGCAATTGCTAAAAGACGGCAGGCCCTCAGACGCCCGGAAACTGCTTGAACCAGCCGTCGGCGCCGAGCCGACCAACGAAACCGCGAACGTGCTGCTCGCCCAGACTTATCTCGACGCCGACCCCGGTCGCGCCGCAGAGATGCTCAAGAGCGTTGGCCACGGGTCCGAGAATTACGAACATGCAGAGGCCATCAGGACGCTGGCCGGGCTTTTCGGGCGCATAGAAGCACCAGGGGGACTGCCAGAGACCCCCGTTCGGGAGCTATACGTCACCGCTGCGGGTGAGGCCCGTTCGGGCGGGTACGACGCCGCGCTGAGCGCGTTCATTGAGGTTGTCCGCAAGAACCGCAGCTACGACGACGACGGAGCACGGAAGGCCTGCATCGCCGTTTTCAAGCTGCTAGGCGAGGACAATCCGATAACCAGGGAGCACCGCTCGGCCTTCGGCAGCGCGCTGTACTAACGCGCCCGTAGAGGGGCAAAGCTCGTCAAAAGCCCGGCATATTCGCCTGTGAGCTAACGGGCGCCTGTGCGGTGCGGTCGAGTACGTTCAGGTTGAACGTGAGCCAGTCTCCGGTAACGTCGACCAGTCGCAGGTCCTTGAGCAAGTTGATGTCGCGGGACAGCGTTTTTAGGCCGTGAGAGTCAAGTTTCTCACCACTGTCGAAGATTTGTAATTTGACCTTCTTGTTCCCAACGGGCAACGTGGAGGGGGTATTCAGCTTACGCGTCGAACGAATCGCGGAGCTGTTAGGAGGCGCTGGGTGACGAACGCAACCAATTCAGCCGGTCTCGTGAGCGATCCGCTGTCGGCACGATTCCGCCACTTGCGCTGGTGGAACATCGGCGTGGGCCTACTGCATGCGGTGCAAGCGGCTGCGATCGTTGCTCTAGCGAACGACTTCTCGCTGCAGGTTACCGCGACCTTTATGACGGATGCGCCGGGAGTTGCGCCTCCCGAGCTGACGGAGCTGTTCTTGCCCAAGTTTGCGTATGGAGTAGCGGCCTTCTCGTTCCTCTCGGCGCTGGCACATTTGCTGATCTCGATGCCCAGAGCGTTCGAATGGTACCGAGAACAGCTGGGCCAGCGGCGGAACTACGCACGCTGGGCCGAATACTCGCTGAGCGCCTCGCTGATGATGGTGCTAATAGCGATGCTAACCGGCATCTCGGACATCGCTGCCCTGGGCGGGATCTTCGGAGTGAATGCGGCGATGATCCTGTTCGGGCTGCTGATGGAGAAGTACGAGGTGCCCGGAGCGCCGTCGTGGATCTCCTTCAACTTCGGCTCGATCATGGGGGTCATCCCGTGGGTGCTGATCGGGATTTACGTTGTGTCGCCGAATGTCGACGCGAACCCGCCTGCGTTCGTATATGGGATCTTCGTGTCGCTGTTCGTCTTCTTCAACATCTTCGCCGTGAACATGTACCTGCAGTACAAGCGAATCGGGCCGTGGCGAGACTACTTGTTTGGGGAGAAGAGCTACATCGTCCTCAGCCTGACAGCGAAGTCGCTGCTTGCTTGGCAGGTGTTCTCCGGGACGCTGGCACAGTAGGCCATGCCAACAAATGAATTCCTATTCCGTATTCCAGTCGAGCACCACGACCCGGACAGGGCGGAAGTGCGCAATTGACCGTTGGAGTTAGCATACTTGCCTGGTAATGCGATTCACCATCCATGGGATCATGGCGGCGCCCTTATTTCTCCTGAACTGATGGTTGAACTGACCGTGGCCAGGTGGCGGGCGCTCGACTTGAAAGCGATTTCAAGGGCGGGGATGACTTGAGAGCACTGGTCGCCGGCGCGTCCGGCTACTTAGGCAGTAAGTTGGTGGCGGCCCTGGCGGACCGGGGTGCCGAAGTGGTGGCGCTAGTCCGCGACCCTGGCCGTGCGGCGGTGGCTTTCGGCGACTATCCGGTAGTGTCGGTGGTTCGTGGCGACTTGCTCGAACCGCGTTCTTTCGATCATGCGCTTGAGGATGTCGACATTGCTTTCTACCTTGTTCATTCCATGTCGAGCAAGGGCAACTTCGCATCAAAAGACCGCCGGGCGGCCAAACAATTTGCGGACGCCGCTCGCCGAACTGGAGTACCGCGAATCATTTATCTAGGAGGGCTAATACCGTACGTGAACGAGTCAGAACTGTCGGCTCATCTGGCTAGTCGCCGCGAGGTGGGGCAGTTGCTGCGCGGTAGCACCGCGGTGGTGCAGGAGTTGCGTGCGAGCATAGTGCTAGGGAGCGGCAGTGCATCTTTCGAGATGGTCCGTGCTTTGGTTGAGCGATTGCCCGTAATGGTGACGCCTAAGTGGGTTTCCAACAAGGCTCAGCCCATAGCTACTGATGACCTAATCTCCTGTCTGATAGCGGCCTCCGAGATTGAGTCAGAAAACAGCGAGATATACGAAGTGAGTGGACCGGACGTGGTCACCTACGGAGACATTATGCGTGAGTACGCCCG
>CAUZIR010000041.1:0-10410 GCA_963579815.1 Dehalococcoidia bacterium | reverse complement strand
TTACTATTCTGCCTTGCTTGCGGGTTACGTCGACCGCCTGGTTCATGACTGCATCAGAACGACCACCGACAGTCTCGACGACAAGATCGGCACCCACGCCATGGCTGATCTCGGCGAGAGCCTCTTTCAGGTCATCACCTTCGGAGCCCACCACGATGTCCGCTCCCATCTGTTTGGCCATTTCAACCTGGTGTGGATAGCGCGCGGTCGCCACAATGGTGCCAGCGCCCATCGCCCGGGCGGCAGCGGTGGCGCATAGGCCAATAGTGCCCGATCCAAGAACGGCAACAGTCTCACCGCCCCGCAGACCGCCCCGACGCACGGCGTGGAGTGTGACTGCAAGGGGCTCGACCATCGCGCCTTCTTCCCACGTCATGCCATCGGTAAGGCGGTAAAGGCCAGCGGCTTTGCGGGAGACGAACTCAGCGTAACCCCCGCCTGTGTCTGCGGCCATGTTTTCGCATAGGAAGTACTGGCCCTCGCTGCAGTAGTAGCAGGTAAGGCAGGCTTTACCGTGGCCAATGCCTTCAACCGCCACGCGCTCGCCAATGCGAGCTACATCGACGTTGCTGCCAACTTCTACGATTTCGCCAGCGATTTCGTGCCCGGCAGGAAGTGTCTCCCGGTCGGTCTTTTCAAAATAGATTAGTAGATCGGAACCGCAGATGCCCTCGGCTCGAACCCGCACTAGCGCATCATCAGGGCCGACCGGCGGTCGATCGATCTCGGTCAGTTCCATTGCACCGTGACCGTTCCACAGAGCCGCTTTCATCTTTTCTGACATTCGGTCAGTCTCCTATGCTTGGTGTAGTTCTTATTCTTGGTGTACTTGGACTTTGATCGAGCCAGTCGACTTATCGTAAGCCGTGTCTACTGCTTGTTGTACCTGCGCTAACGGGAACTTGTGCGTCACCATCGGCTTCAGATCGACCCTGCCCGACCCCATCATGTCGATGGCGATCTCGAAATCATCGCGCCCGTCCAAGACGGAGTAGCAAGACGAAAAGATGACCGACTGCTCCTTCAGCAGCGGAGTCATCCAGTCAATCTCTATGGGCACCCAAAAGCCACCGAGAATGACGATTCGGCCCTGTGGCCGCGTGAACTGGATGGACTGCTGGATGGTTACGTCTGTGCGGCCCCCGACCGATTCAAGCGTGACGTCGACACCACGTCCGTCGGTCTCGTCGGCTATCGCTTCGGCGAGGTCGTCGCCTTTGTCTGGCAATACGACGTCGGCGCCGAGAGTCTTTGCCAACTCGCCCTGGTGGGCATGCCTTGCAGTGACCATTACTTTGCCAGCACCCATCGCCCTTGCTGCCGCGACTGAGGTTTGCCCAATGTTGCCAGCGCCCAACACAAGAACGGTCTCGCCGCCCTCGAGGTTGCCTCGGCGACAGGCGTGTACCGACACCGCGAGGGGTTCAACCAGAGCCGCCTCTTCCCAGTTCATGCTGTCGTGTATGGGGAAACACCCGGCGGCGTTGCGTTTGATGTACTGGGCGTAGCCTCCCCCTGTGTCTGGTTTTTTGTCGCGGCACTGCACTGGCTGGCCCTGACGACAATAGAAACACGCCCCGCAGTTGAGTCCAAACCCTAAGATGTCGATAGCCACGCGCTCGCCTATGCGGCCCGTGTCAACACCCTCTCCGACCTCGACGATCTCCCCTGCAACCTCGTGGCCACCGGGTATCTCTTCTGGCTCGGCCTTGTCCCACCACAAGAGCAGGTCAGAGCCGCACACGCCTTCAGCGCGTACCCTGCTCAGAACCTCGCCGGGCCCGACCTCGGGCACGGCGATATCTTTAATCTCAAGCTTGCGATCGCCCTGGTAGAGGGCCGCTTTCATAGTGCGCATTGTTTCTCCGTGTTCTCCGCAAGGCGGAACCTCGCTCGTCAGTGCTTCTTCGGCTTATCGCCTCATCGCTTTGGCTCAAGCCATTGCGCCGCCCGCATTTTCTTTACTCGGCGTTCTCTACGAAAGCACGACCTGCCTCTAGAAGCAGGCCGTGAGCGTACGCCATAGAAATGTCGTCAGACATCATCTTGCGGCCAGCAGCGTGGACCCGGTCTACGGTCTGCTCCATCGCCAACTTGACCACTGGATGGTTAGGGCGGCCCGGCACGCCCATAGACTGGGCGAGGTCGTTGGGGCCGAAAACGAAGTAATCGATACCTGGGACAGACATGAGGTCATCGATCCCATCCAGTGCCGCTCTCGTTTCCAGCTGGGCAATGAGAACCATTTCTGTATTCGACGCAGCCATGATTGACTGCCTTTTTCCGTCATCGTCCTGGACTGACGCAGGATCGTTGAAGTGAAGGGCTCGGCCGCCACCCCAACTCCTCTCGCCATCGGGTCCGAATTTGCACGCTCGAACCAGGCGTTCGGCGTCTTCGACCGTTTCAACGTGGGGGCCCATGATGCCCTGAACCCCTCTATCCAGGTAGGTAATGAGCGTTTCAGCATCGAGAGAGGGTGGCCTGGCGGTTACGGTGAGACCTACGGCCTGGGCCGCCAAACAGGTTCGCTCGATATCGTCGGGCCCAAATGGGCCGTGTTCGCCGTCAATCTGTACGAAGTGGAATCCGGCTATCGCCAGAAGTTCGACTACTTGCGTTGATGGAAAATTCAACCAGCAGCCCAGTGATCTCTCGCCACGCCCTGCCCGTTCTGATATCGCGTTTCTAGGTATCAAGAATCCTCCGGCCGAGATGGTACGCGGGCGACCCTTCACCGACAAGTGTTACGGACGTCAAGACCGGGTGACTGCGGGCTTACCGAGGCAGCTTAGGATACTCACGTGAGGACCGAAAGAGCCAGCTTGAAGAACAGGAAGCCCTTACATCGGTTCCGAATTGGGGTATATCGGTGCCACCACTTTGTGGATCCACGCAGTGAGATTGGCAAGCACGTCTAGGGAGACCTCGTGGCCCATAGAGTACTCGCTGTACTCCGGTTCATACCCCTTTGACCTGAGGAAGTCGATGCCTTGTCGCGCGTCTGTCACCGGAATCATGGTGTCCGCCGTCCCGTGAGAGGCAAATATTGCCTGACTGCGAGACTCGGGCATTGAAGATTCGATTTCCCGTTTCCCTGCCACCACTGAACTGAGAGCCGCGATACCAGCGAATCGTTCTGGACGAGGTAGCCCGGTGCGATACGCCATCATTCCGCCCTGGGAGAATCCGCCGAGGACGGTCTTACCCTCAGGTGGGGGATAAAGGTCCGAAACCTCGTCCATAAACCCATCGACCAGTCGGTCCGCGTGATTCAGCGCTTCTTTCGCACCGTCTCCTCCCAGTGGCGCCCACGCGAAGTTCGAGCCTCCAGCGCCCATGTCCATGGCGATTGGTGCGTTGGGGAATGCGTAAACGTAGCCTCGTGAGTCGATGGCCGATGCCAGGCCAGCTAGGTCGCCCATGTGGGATCCAAAACCGTGCAAAAGAACGACCAGAGGGTATGCTCGTCCCGGAGCAAACCCGTTGGGTTCTACCGTGATGAACTTGAGGTGGTCGCCTTCGTGTTGAACGTACTTCAATAGTTATGGCCTCGCCGGGGAAATCCGCCGATCATCGTGCCGCAGGCGTTAACCACATTTCAAGCGAACTTGTGGCCTCTAAAAACGGTTGGTCATTGATAGTGCAATTCTCCCGAATGATTTCATGTTTGCCGTTTGATCCTGTGTGGTGAGATCTCGAGACAGGGGATACACTCGAACCCAAGACTCTCAACACCGGTCACGGCGTCGATCGCCGAGGCGGTGCAGGTGAAAATGCTATCCCAAAATGCTATCCCAAAAGGGGGCTTGGACAAAGCCACATGACAAAATTTAACGAGCTGCTGGGCAAGACTGGCAGACGAGAGGCGGAGCCCCTCGGCTTCGGACGAAGCGCAAAGCGTGCCGAGCGCACGCCGGACATATTGCTGATCGGCCGGATCAGCCCCAGTGACCTGGCAGGGCTTGACGCGGAGAAAACCCCCGTCGATGCCTTCTTGCTGGAAACAGACGAGGTAGATGCAAAGGTCCTACAAACGGCGTCCAAGGCCCTGGAAGGTGCGGTTTGGGGGGTCAGAGCGAAGAGCGTCGCTAGCGACGCTGTGGAGATCTTGAAGAATTCCGAGGCTGACTTCGTTGTTTTCACGGCTTCGGGCACCCCGGCGTCAGTGTTGAGCGAGGAAGACCTGGGTAGCTTTTTGGAAGTTGTTGGCGACCTGTCGGAAGAAGATGCCCCGGGAGTTCACGCATTGCCTATCGACGGAGTCGCTATCGAGGTTGACTCCGATTTGTTTCCGTTCACCGTAGGCACCCTGATGCGGTTGCACCGGACGCTTTCAGCGGGGGAACACGCAATCGTGTTGAGTGACTTTGACCCGAAGGCGTTGTCCACAGGTGATCTGGAAGCGATGCGAAATGCCGGTGTCTCTGCTCTGGCCCTTTCGGCTACTGAAAAAGCGAACCTCGAGGCACTGCGTACAGCGATTGCCGATCTTCCCGAGCCAAAGTCCGCCCATGACGAGCGGTTGGCCCTGATCCCGCATGTCAGCGGGGGGGAAGGAGAAGAAGATTACGACGACGAGGGCGACGACTTCTAGGTCTGGGACACCGGTTAATCATGGTAGATTGCCCAGCACTTTTCCTCTTGGACTAGGGATTAACGTCCGTAGGTGAGGCGGTCGATGAGGTACTTCGGGAGGCCGCGTTCTTCCATTTTAGTCTGGGTGGTCACTACGTCGTACTCAGTTCGCTGGTGGACTATGGTCCCATTGGCGTCGTCGTATACCGCGTAGCTGGCACGTGGATCGCCGTCGCGGGGTTGACCCACACCACCGGGGTTGATGATGACCCTGTCACCGTCGAGGCTAACCGGCACGTCAAGCAGAAATTCCAGGAAAGCCGCTCCATTTTCATTCGGTCTGCACAGAAACGGTATGTGTGAGTGCCCTACCAGGCACTGATCCGTGTCGAAGTGCAGGAAGCTGGCGACGGCGGCGGGCTCTGATATTACGTACTCCCACACCGGGTCCCTTGGGCTACCGTGGACCATGGTGAATTCACCCTGCACATTTTTGAGGGGCAGACCCCGAATGTACTCGGCTTGGTCATCGTTAATCTGAGTCGAGGTCCAGGTGTTGGCGGCGGCAGCGTGCTCATTGAAGGCCTCGAGGCTGAGGCGGCCGACAGAGGCAAGGTCATGATTGCCAGCGACTGAGCGTTCGTCGTGGCTGCGCAGGAGGTCTATGCACGGCCCGGGATCCGGTCCATACCCGATGAGATCCCCGAGGGACCAGATCTGGTCGAACCCGCCCCTTCGTGCGCCGTCGTCTATGACGGCCTGAAAAGCCTCCAAGTTGGAGTGGACATCCGAAACTATGAGAGCTTTCAAAAGGGCGCCACCTAGGACTCGGGGGGCAGCGGCGGTCGCCAGCATGCCATACGAAGCCTCCTGGTGCCACGGCGGGAACCCCTTTGTGGCCGAGTGGAGGCCCGAATATAATACACGCCGAGACACTCTTTCAAACCTGCAACTGTGACAGGTTTGTGACCGTTGAACCCCTAATTTGAATGTCCAAAAGCTGAAAACACCACCGAGCGCCGTACTGGTTTTGCAATCGTTCGAGCCTGCCAGAACGCAGGCCATCGGAGAATCGATTGGTGCGCAAGCTAGGCCCGGGGATGTGGTCCTCCTAATTGGAGACCTGGGTGCTGGAAAGACCTGCCTGACGCAAGGGATCCTCTGGGGCCTTGGTTCTAAGGACCACGTAAGAAGCCCGACGTTCGTATTGATAATGGAGCACGCCGCGAGGATTCCCCTTTACCACGCTGACCTTTACCGGCTCGAACAGGGCTCTGATTTGAACGGAGTGGGCCTGGAAGAGTATTTGCAAGGAGACGGTTTGTGTGTGGTCGAGTGGGCTGACAGGGCGCCCGGGGTGTTTCCGAATGACCGTCTTGAGGTGAGTATTGAGCAGGATGAGAACCAGCGAGACGGTCGAACCCTGACTCTGACTGCTTTCGGCGTTAGATACGTTGATTTGTTGCAGTCGTTAATCGCAGGAATAGATCGCTTAAGTAACGCTGTGGATAAGGCTAGAGATATTTGACTACGCATTTAGAACTTTCCATTGACACGTCCACCCGTTATGCGTCGGTCGCCGTATCGGAACGGGGCATTTGCATAATAGAGCGAACATGGCGAGCCGACCGGAACCACTCGGTGGAATTGGTGCCAGCGATTAATGGCGTGATGCTGGAAGCCGGGGTAGCTGCGTCAGACCTGGCTGCGATTTTTGTAGCAAGGGGTCCCGGAGGTTTCAGCGCTCTACGAGTGGGGATTGCAACGGCAAAATCGATGGCGATGGGCCTGGATGTTCCCCTGGTTTCGATAGGCACGCTGGCCATTGAGATAGCCCCCTATGTGCCGTCTGAACTGCCTGTTTGCGCGATCATAGGAGGGGCAGGAGCCCGACTGCACGCGGGTTGGTCCGGGGCTGGCCCAGAGGAATTCGACGTCTTGACGGTTGAAGAATTGGCCGACCGGACTGTCGAACGCACGGTGTTTTGCGGTGAGGAAGCTGCGGCGGCAGAGACGGCTCTAACTGAGCGCCTTGGTGAACTGGCAGATGTTCGGCCAGTCGCCCCACCCACCCGACGAGCAGGCACTTTGGCGGCTTTGGGTTTCGCGAGGCTTCAATTGGGCGATGCTGATGACCCGGATGTTTTGGAACCGCTGTATATGCGCAGTGCTCAATATGAGGTTGCCTATAAAACTCATATTCAATGACCACAGATTCTTGAGATAAACATGAGGGCGGTCTTCGGGCCGGACTACAAATGGAATTAAATAGGGGAAAATACATGCAGCGAACATTGGTATTGGTTAAGCCGGACGCGGTCCAGAGAGGGCTTGCTGGAGAGGTGATTTCTCGCCTGGAGCGCAAAGGCCTAAAACTCGCCGGGGTCAAGATGATGCGAGTCGATGAGTCGCTCGCGCGTCAACACTACAAGGACCACGTTGAGCGGCCGTTCTTCCCCAGCTTACTGGCGTTCATCACCTCGAGCCCAATCGTCGCACTGGCGGTCGAGGGACCGAACGCGATTGAAATTACGCGAGGTGTGATGGGAGCGACGAACCCGCTGGAGGCGACTCCGGGTTCGATTCGAGGCGACATGGCCATGTCGGTTGGTCCGAACCTGATTCACGGCTCCGATTCGGAAGAGGCGGCCGCTCGGGAGTTGAAGCTATTTTTCGGTGATGATGAGCTGTTCGACTACACCAGGGACATGGACCACTGGATTATTGAATCCTAACGGCCTCTGAGGCACCGGGCCAGGCACCGGCCAGGTTGTAGTAGTCGCGTTCTTCAACCCCAAAAATATGAATGACGACGTCGGCGAAGTCGACGACGACCCAGCCGCTCTGGGGCCCACCTTCGCGTCGCAGTTTCTGGGCACCGGCCTCTTCCAGGGCTTCTTCAAGGTCTTCAGCTAAAGCGCCGAGCTGGCGGGCCGAATGCACTGAGGCGATAACGAAGTAGTCTGCGAAGGTACTGACCTCGCTGATATCCAGCATTTGAATGTCGGACGCCAGCTTGTCTGAGGCTACGTCGACGGCCAGGCGCGCCAGGACTTCAGGTGCAGGCCGCCCTCCGTCGTTCGCGCCGTCGGGATTGGATGGGTTGTTTTCGATTTCAGTTGCCATTCACTAAATTATAGGGGAGGGGGCCCGCAATAGCCTGTGAGGGTTATTGCCCAACGGGATCACGGGCCCTCTCGGCCGGGCATAACCGGGCTTAAAGGGTAATGACGCCTATCTGACGCAGCATGCCAAGGTCGTCACGATAGTCCTGTTCTTCAATGATTTTGCCGTCGACGAGACGGCTGATCAGTACACCTCTCAGCTCGTAGCGTTTGCCCGTTGCCGGAATGCCCAGCATGTCACCGGTGTGCGTCCCTCGCGTGGTGTAGTGAGAGACGACCTTGTCGCCTTCAGCTATCTGTTCGTGCAGTTCGGCCACGACATCGGACATGCCCAGCCAGTACGCCTCAAGCAACGCCTTCATCCCCTCGGGTCCGCGGATGGGCTCGTCTACGAGCGGGTCTATAAGCACGAAGTCCGGGTAGAATATCTCGTCACAGACGTCAAGGTCGTGACGGCCGTGGACCTCCGTGAAATACCGACGGCACGTTGCTTTGTTGGTTTCGGACATGGGCTCCTCGATTCTGCGCGCCAGCGTTAATCGGTCGGTTCGATGCGGTACGTTCCTACTTCCAGGAGCCACTCGACGGCCTGGGCGCTGCCTGTAGGGATGCTAGCGGCGACGCGCGCACCGTTTCCCTGTGAGCTATCGACGTCCAGTACGCCTCCAACGGCTTCCACGCGATCGTGGAGATTGGCGATACCGTGGTGACCGTTCGTCCGCAGACGATCCGCAGACACCGGTAAGAAGCCAACGCCGTCATCTACGACCTCCACTGTCATCCTGTCGCCCTGCCACCCGAGGGTCACCTCGACGAGGGTGGGTTGGCCGTGCCGGACGGAATTGAAAACAGATTGCTGCACGAGTCGATAGGCGGTCAATTCGGTCAGGTCCGGGGGCCTCTCCTCACCAAACCCTCTCGCCCTGAACCGAATTTCTATAGGCTTATCACCCTCGAACGGCAGGTTGGTCAGGCCGACCAAGTACGAACGGACGGCCGCCACCAGGCCCAGGTTGGTCAGCACGTCCGGGTACAGGCCCTTGAGGATGTCGCGCAGGCCCGCTTCAGTGTCGTGAATACGGGATCTCAGTTCCCGTAACTGCGTCTCGACCGAACTCGTGTCGGTCGCTTCACGCTCAATGAAGCCGACCTCAATCGCCAGGCCTGCCAGTTCCATCAGGGTCTGGTCGTGCAACTCTTCGGCCAGTCTCTTGCGCTCCTTTTCTTTGGCGTCGCTCAACGACTTCTCGCGACGGAGGTCTTCTAGTTGGAGTACCCAGGCCTCCATGTCTTTTCTGTCGGTGGCGTCGCGAGCGGCGAGTACCGCACCCAGTTCCTGGCCGTCTTCGGACCGCAGAGTGGTGACCGCCAACGAGACCGGTACGCGTTTACGGGAGCCAGTGGTTATAACGGTGTCGCCGTCTCGGAAATCACCTGAACCCTCAACGTATTGCGTATTGCCGTCAGCATGGCTCAACAACACCGGGGCTCCAGATGGGAAGAACTGTGACAGCGGCTGGCCGATTACGGACTCCGCGTCCATTTCCAGCGACCGCGTGGCGGCACGGTTGACCGATACCACCCGTTGCCGGGTATCCACCAGGAGTACGGCGTCGGACATGGTCTCGAGGATTTCGTGAGAGACGGCCCTGGGCGTGAGGACGAAGAGCTGGTGACGCCATAGTCCATATACGAAAAATCCGACGCCGACGGCAAAGATCGGGGCGGACATATCCGGGGCCGACACACCGGCCAAGGCCAAAAAGACATTAGAGACCATCCAGGAGATGATGGGCAAGGAGTAACCGACCAACAGGAACTTCAACTGCGCTCTGATTCGGGCGTCGGATGACCTGATCCGCTGGAACAGGACGATCACGACGGTGGTGGCAATGATCGACAGGGTCCAGGCCGAGGTGAGATAGAAAGTGATGGTGCCGTCGGGCACACCGGGCGCCCATCCCCACCAGCGCATCACCGGCGCGTCCCAGAAGATGTTGGTGAAAAGGCCGACACCCGTCACGGCCGCAGCCACCGCATAGTTCCCCGTCAGGACCTGACGCGATCGGAGTAGCCCCGCGTAACCGGTAAACACCAGCACGTAATGGAACACGATTGCATGGAGGAAGGGCCAGAAACTGCTTGCCCTGATCCAGGCCCATGCCACGTCCGGCGAGTCGGCCTGTCGGTAGGCAAATACGGTAAGAGACAGATAGGCAACGCTGAGAGCCACTCCCAGGAACAGTCGGCTGCTGGGACCGGTGCGGCCCTGCACATAGACCAGCAGCCCGAAGAAGAGGGCAACGACCGCTCCCAGCAAAGATATGAGCGCGTACGGATTCGACGGATAGTTGTACCACTCCCGTTGCCCAACTGACGAGGCTCCTATAACTCAAGGACCGAACGTTGAAAATTGTATTGGCCCGATAGGAAGACCCGAGCCCCTATGCTAGCCTTCGTTGGATGACTGAACGGAAGAAAAGAGTGGTCGTTGCGATGAGTGGCGGCGTGGATTCTTCGGTGGCGGCGCTGCTTTTGCATGAAGCCGGCTATGAGGTGATCGGCGTGACCATGCGGCTATGGTCGGTTCCGGATGACTCGGCCCCGTCCCACTCCAAGACATGTTGCTCGGTTGAGGACGTAGATGACGCCCGACGGGTGTGCCAGGTGATCGGCGTCCCTCACTACGTGCAGAACTTCGAGCGTG
>CAUZIR010000040.1:0-10445 GCA_963579815.1 Dehalococcoidia bacterium | reverse complement strand
GAATATCCACTCGTTGCTGGGCAGGTTCCACTCTCGCACGGCCGTAGCGATAGTCGCGTTGCTCAGGTCGCCCTGAATCTGTTCCGGGTTCTCGTACAGGTCGACGTGCACGAAGCTGGCCCTGCCCGCGTATGCCTCTTGCAACTCGCTGAGTACGTCCACCTGAGAGCCACAAACCGCATTGATACAGAATGCCGGGCTGGCGAACACCACAACGACCGGGCCGTCGCCGTCTATGGCGTCAGCGAGCGTCACACGGTACAGGTCTTCGTCGTAGAACGAGCCGGTAGTGAGTTCGGTGGGGCCCGCAACATCGGCGAGCGTTTTGGTAACGCTGCGAATGGCCTTCGAGCCGACGGTGGGCGCCGATGTCGCCTCTGCCACTTCGAAAGACAGGGTGACGGTCTCGGTGCCGCCGCCATCCACCCGTATGACAATGTCCAGGCGGTGCGGTCCCGCGACAGCAAACTCCATATAGGCGGTATGGAGCCCACGAGACCCGATGGGCCAGGGCTGGTAGTTCGCCTCGAACGCCTCGCCAGCGTCCGGTGCAGACCCGGGCTCACCGGCGCGCAGGGTGGCCGAGACGGTCGGCTCTTTGACCACGCCGAGGGGCGATATCAGAATGAAACCGACGCGATGGCGGCCGGGGCTAAGATCGTCGGTGCCGAGTATGGCCCGGTAGCCGTTCGCGTTCACCGGCCCCTTTATGAGCTGGTGTTCGTCCGGCCGGGGCAGTTCGGAGACGGCGGCGCTCTCGTCTTCTATCTCCGATTCCACTGCCACCGCATCGCCACCAGAGCAGGCGGCCGCGAGCAGGCCGAGCACACCGGCGGCGACCAGCGCCAGACCTGGCAAACTAGGGCGCATTGCTGAACACACCGAACGTGAAGGCGAAGAACTCGAACGTGTCGGAGTTGGAAGACAACTTCAGTTCGTACCCGCCGTACTCGGGGGTCCTGGCTACTCGATAGAGCCGATCTTCATCCACGAGGAGGTAGCTGTTGCCGTGCTCGTCCCACTTAACGTCTTCACCCGCGTGGTCGGCGACGATGGGTGCGTCGGCGATGGTCACCCGGACCTCGTACGGTTCGCCGGACTCGGGTAGGCCGAGCACGATGTGGGCGCTGGTGCCGTAGAACTTGATGGCCACGTAGTCTTCGTAACCCTCTGTCGAGCGAGCGTGAGTCAGGCTCTCGGGACCGTTGCTCCACAGGCCGCTGAGGTAGATGAAGTGGTTTTCATGAACGCCCGGGTCAGCGTACTCCATGGCGAGACCTTGCCGGGAGTAGTACTGCTCGTGGCGGACGTAGGGTGGCTGTCCGCCGCCGCCGAACTGGAGGGCGCTGTAGTTGCGCCCGGTGCCTGCGTAAAGCTCGCGGGTGACCGACATCTCCGGGCCGTCCACCGCGAACGCAGCATCGTCGAACTCCCGCGTGGGCAGGAAGTTGGCGTCCTCCAACGTCACAGACCCGCCGTTCTCGGCCAGCAGTTCTCTAATTATCGTCTCGGTCTCGTCGTAGTCACCCTCGCCGAAGTGGGTGTAGCGGATGAAGCCGTCCCGGTCGATGAGGTACTTCGCGGGCCAGAAGCGGTTCTCATAATTTCGCCACGTCCCGAAGTCGTTGTCCTGCACGATGCGGTATGCAATGCCGAACTCGGCCGCGGCCTGCTCAACGTTCGCCTTTACCTTCTCGAACTCGAACTCCGGGGTATGCACGCCGACGATTACCAGGCCGTCATCGGCGTACTTTTCGTGCCAGTCTTTGAGGAACGGCAGGGTGCGTATGCAGTTGATGCAGGTGTAGGTCCAAAAGTCGATCAGGATAACCTGGCCTTCCAGGTCGTCCAGGGTGAAAGGCTCGGTGTTGATGAAGCCGGAGGTGTCCTTCAGGTCAGGCCGGTACGGCTCCCCACCCAGCCTGTTGAGCGAGGCCAGGTTCGCCGTGTTGTCGCCGCCGTCCTGGGAGCCTGGGACGATGACCGAGGACTCGTCGTCGATAGCGTCAGCCCCCACCCCACTGTCAGGCGAGACGTCGGCGTCCTGCCCGCCCGAAACAAAGTCGCCCGAGGGCCCCGAATTATCGTTGCCGCAGGCCGCCGCGCCCATCAGCGTAGCCGCTGCCAATAGGGCGAGGGCCAGAGCTATGCCGAACCGGACGCGCCTGCCAGGTGATGACCCGCTAGGTGACGATGAGTGTGTCGTCGCGATTGCCCCACTCTTTGAAAGAGCCGTCATAGTTTCTTACCTTGTCGTAGCCGAGCAGGGCCAGCGTGAAGAATCCGTGCGCCGCACGGATGCCACCCTGTCAGTAGGTGGTTATTTTCTTGTCCGGTGTCACACCCGCCACCCCGAGCATCTCCCGAAGCTCCGAAGCGGGCTTGAATTCCCGTATGTCGTCGTCGGTTACGAAGTTGAGCCACTCTAGGTGGGTGGCTCCGGGCATATGGCCCGACCGGGCGTTACCCCGGGTGTTTTCCCCGGTGTACTCCCCTGTAGACCTTACGTCGAGTAAAACTTGTCCGGATTTAGTCTCGCCCCCAGTCGGTGAGTCTAGGAGGCACTCGGTCATGATGTGCTCGGCCGTCGCGAGGATGGAGGTGTTCGGCTTCGGTGTAAACGTGGCCTCGCCTCTTTCCGGCTTGGTGTCGGTGATTGGGCGCTTCTCCCGCAGCCACTTGCGCCAGCCGCCGTCGAGGACGACCACGTTGTCGTGCCCGTAGTAGTTGAGCGCCCACCACAGCCGGGCCGCCCACAGGCCGCCAAAGTCGTCGTACGCGACCACCTGAGTTTCGTCGCTTATACCTAACCCCGCCATCTCTTCGGCGAACTGCTCGGGGGTGTCGATGAACGTGCTGCCAGTGGTTTCGGCCTTGAAGTAGTTGTCTCGCCGGACGCCGACCGCGCCGGGGATGTGCGCGCGGGTGTAGGACGCCCAGGCCCCGCAGTCGACCAGCTGGATTCTCGGCTCCAGCAACCTGTCCTGTAGCCAGTCGGTGTCTACAAGCAGTTCGGGCCTGGCGTATCCCTTGTCTTTAACGGCCATGAGTTTGTGAGTCTCCTCTTCTGACGAGAGCCGCCTTGTGAGGGCCCCGCCAGACGATGTTAGCACCCGTATAATGGCGACCGTTATGAGCATGAAGCTGTCAGGAAAAGTTGCTATCGTCACCGGGGCGAGCCGGGGTATCGGCCGTGAGATCGCGCTAGCGTACGCCGCCGCCGGTGCCGACGTTGCCGTCGCCGCCAGGCCGTCGGACGCGCTCGACTCCGTTGCGGAGCAGATTCGCGCTGCCGGGCGGCGGGCGCTGGTCGTGCCCACCGACGTGTCGGTGTCGGCCCAGGTCGACGCGCTCGTCGAGCAGACGATCTCCGAACTGGGAGGCGTGCACGTGCTGGTGAACAACGCCGGGGCGTTCAAAGAGGTGGCCACCGTGCCCTTCCCAGACCGTGTGCTAAAGCCACCGGCCGTCATGAGGGACACTACCGAGCGCATGACCGACGAGGAGTTTCGCCAGGTCATCGACACCAACATCGGCGGCGTGTTCTTCGGCTGCCGCGCCGTCGCGCCGCACATGATGGAGCGCGGCTACGGCAAGATCATCAACATAAGCTCCATCGCCGCATCCATGGCATTCAAAATGGAGGCCGTGTACGGCGCTTCCAAGGCGGCGGTGAACATGCTCACCCGCACGCTGGCGCTGGAGTGGGCGGCCTACGGCGTGCGGGTGAACGCGCTGGCCCCCGGCGACTACAACACCGCCATGACGGCCGAGGCGTGGAGCGATCCGGTGCGTCGGCAGGTGTACCTCGACTCCATACCCCTCGGCACCGAGGGCGACATGGTCGGACTGGGCGCGCTCGCCGTGTTCTTGGCGAGCACCGACTCCGACTACATCACCGGCCAAACCATCTACATAGACGGCGGCCTGACGGCGCAATAGTGCGATCTCTGGATCGGGCCTAGTACCCCTCGGCGTAGGCGGCGTGGAAGGTGTCCACGCCTGCCGTTAGCTCGCCGGTGGGGGGCCGCACTATAGCCACCGGGCTGCCGAAGTTGGCGAAGCCGGTGATGGCGTACTCGAGGCCCATTACGGTTAGCCGGTGACCGCCCTCTTCCAGTGCCCGACGGACGCTTTCGTCCAACTCGACCGGTACGCTGGTCTTCGGCGTGGAGCAGTCCACGCGAGGCGCGTCGATGGCGGCCTGCGGGCCCATGCCGTGGTCTACGAGGTTGGAGATGATCTGGCTGACGGCGTTGGTGATGCGCCGCCCGCCCGTCACACCGATGGGAATGCGGGTGCCGTCTTTCCCCAGCACCATTGCAGGCGTTGCGTTGTTCAGCGGCCAGCGACCCGGCAGTATCGAGTTGACCCGGCCGGGAATGGGGTCGAACCACATCATGCCGTTGTTCATAACCACGCCGGTGCCCTTCGGCACGATGCCGGAGCCGAAGCCCCCGCCGACGGTGTTGGTGAACGAGACGGCGTTGCCGTCGGCGTCGACCACGCACAGGTGCGTGGTTCCGTCGTCGAGTATTGGCAAGGACGGCTCGTAGACCTTGTCCGGTCGTCTGCCCTCTTCTATCCACGGGTCTCCTGCTTCCCAGCGGGCCGGGGCCTTGTCGCCGATTTCCGCTCGACGCCTGTCGGTGTAGGCGTCGGACATCAGCCCGTCCCAGGGCACATCGACCGTCTCGGGGTCGGCCAGGTAGACGTAGCGGTCGGCGTAGGCCTGCCGGGCCGCGCTGATGATGGCGTGCAGCGAATCGGCGCTGTTGTGCCCCATGCCAGGCAGGTCGAAGCGGTCCATCAGCTTCAGCGTCATAGCAGTTGTTATCCCGGCGGTCGCGTGCGGAGGCACCCGCACGGTGTGGCCCCGATAGCTCACCTCCATGCCGCCGTCCCACACCAGCGGCTTGTAGGCGGCGAAGTCGTCTCGGGTAAGAATGCCGCCCTGTGACTGGATGCCCTCGACCATGGCATTTGCCACGTCGCCCTTGTAGAAGGCGTCGGCCCCGCCACGACCAATCGCCTCCATCGTCTGCGCCAGATCCGGCTGCTTCAAGTTGCCGGGAGTCAGGTTGTCGCCGGTGGGCATCTTGCCGCCGGGCATGAGGATGCGGCCCAACTCGTCGTAGCGATGCAGGCTGTCGGCGAGCAGTCCGAACGCGTACAGGTTGTGCCAGCCGGGGGTGAAGCCTTCTCGTGCGAGCCGGATGGCCGGGGCCAGGACCTCGCTCAACGGCATCTTCCCGAACATTGCATGGGCCTCGCACATGCCGCCGACCACGCCGGGAACGTTGATCGACATCGGCCCTTCCAAGTTGGCGTCGCCCTCCACCTCGGCCCAGCCGAAGGCCCCGGTCGCCGCTTTGCCGGTGAGCTTAAACATGTCTGGTCGCGCCGACTGAGAAGCTGGCATGTGGCCGCCTATGACGCCGCCCTTATCGCCCATCTGGTAGACGATGTAGCCGCCCCCGCCGAGGGTGGCGGAGTTGGGCTCGACCACGCCCGTGGCGAAGCAGGCCGCGATGGCAGCGTCGATGGCGTTGCCCCCGGCGCGCAACACCTCCAACCCGGCGATGGTGGCGAATGGGTCTTTAGTCGCCACCATTGCGCGGTCGGCCCTGGCTTCGGCCTTAGAAATGGTGGTCTGTGTTGGCTGGTTCACTGTTGGTAACCCTTTTGTTTCGGCATTAAGTTGTCCAACACGGACCCGTTGGACAGAGGCATCGTAAGCCTATCGGTCCGATAGTCAACGGGTAGTCAACGGGCGCGATTCGGCTATACTCGCGCCCACTAACGCCGTGCACAACACGCACGCTACACGGAGAGTCTATGACGAGCGAAATGACCGGCAAGGTGCAGACGGTACTGGGGCCGGTGGACCCCTCGGCACTGGGGCCGACGGTGACGCACGAGCACCTGCTTATCGACCTGCGGCCGTACTTCACCATGCCCCAAGAGGCCACCGCGCGCGGCGAGGTCGACCGGCCGTTCACCTTCGACATGCTCGGCCGGGCGCGCACCATATTCACCCACAACAACGACTACATGACACTGCTGGACGAGTCCTCGGCGGTCACAGAGATTACCCGGTTCGCGCTGTGGGGCGGCGGCTCTCTCGTGGATGCCACCAGCGTTGGCATTGCCCGCGACCCGAAAGCACTCGCGCGCATCGCCCGCGCCACCGGACTGAACATAATCATGGGCGCGAGCCACTACACGCCGGTGTCGCACCCGGCCGACATGGACGAGAGGCCCGAAGAACAGATCACGGCCGAGATCGTCAGCGACCTGACAGAGGGCGCCGGTGACACAGGCGTCAAGAGCGGCATCATCGGGGAGATCGGCTGCTGGAACCCCATGTCCGAAAACGTGGAAAAGGTGCTAAGGGCGTCCGTCGTGGCCCAGAAAGAGACCGGCGCACCCATACTCATCCACCCGCCGTTCCACGTCGATGGGCCGGGGTGGATTGTAGCGATCCTCGAAAAGGCCGGGGCCGACTTGAGCCGGGTAATCATGGGCCACCTCGACTACGTGCTGACGGAGCCCGCCCAGTTACTGGAGTTGGCGAAGTCCGGGTGCTACCTGGAGTGGGACGTGCTGGGCAATGAAGACACCTCCGGCGCGCCCATCTCAAGCCTGGACGGCGTGAACGACGACAAGCGACTGTCCAACATAAAGGCCATGATAGACGCGGGATACGGCGAGCGCGTCGTCGTGGGCCACGACGTGTGCACGAAAGGCCAACTGGTGAGTCGAGGCGGCAAGGGCTACGCCCACCTGCTGGAGAACGTCGTCCCACGAATGCGAGTGAATGGCTTCACCGGCGGCGAGATCGACGACATAGTCGTCAACAACCCGGCCCGCATTCTTAGCTGGGTGTAGGCACTACGGGCCGGGTTTAGCCGTACTTGCCGCCGGCCAACTGGCCAGCCGCTACTTGTAGTTGTCGGGCGCGCGGCTGTCCTCGAACTTGGTCTTGGCGTCGATTAGTACGGTCTTGCCGTCGGCGTTTAGCTGGCGGGCCTTTTGCAAGGCAGGGCCCAGTTCGGCGGGTTTCGTCACCCGGATGCCCTCCGCACCCATGGCGATGGCCAGACCTGCGTAGTCGCCCTGCATGTGCGACACGCCGAACTTTTCCCTCGCAGTGGGGAAGCCGCCAGGGTATGTGGCCATGCCACCGTTGTTCAGTAACAAGGTTGTAATGGGTATTCCGGCGCGTGCCGACGTCTCGATGTCGAGGCCCGACATGCCGAACGCCGCGTCGCCCATCATGTTCAGTGCGAAGCGCTCGGGCATGGCCTGTTTGGCACCGATCATGAGCGGAATGCTGAAGCCCAGGTGTGTGGTCTTGCCCCAGCCGATATAGCTATGAGGGGTCGTCGCCTGGTAGAACGGCACCAGCTGGTCACGGGGCGCACCGGCGTCGTGGGTAACCATGCTGTTTTCTGAGTCGAGATTCAGGTTCAGTTCGTGGATGAGTCGGTAAGGGTTAATAGGCTCATCGTTGTCCTCAAGGTACTTGCGCCAGCGACCCAGCCACTCGCCCTTTACCGCAGCGATCTTGGCCCGCACGCCGGTGGTTCTCCCGGCCTCGCCCGCCTGTCCCTTGGCCTCTTCAATAAGGTCGACGAGGGTTAGTTTTGCGTCTCCCACCAGCCCCAGCGACGAGGGTGCGTCCTTGTTGATCTCCTCGACGTTCAGCACGTTATGGATGACGAACTTGTCCGGGGAAATCGGCATGGCATACGGAGATGTCGTCAGCGAAGCGCCGACGGCGAGCAGCACATCGCACTCGTTGATCCACTGCTTGGCAGCGCCGGTCGTCATCATGCTGCCCGCCCCCAGCGCCAGGGGGTGGCGTTCGTCGATGGCCGACTTGCCGGGCATGGTGGTGAAAACGGGGATATCTAGAAGCTCGGCAAGCTGCAAAAGCTCGCCGGTGGCCCCGGCGGACAGCACCCCCGCGCCCGCCCAGATGAGCGGGTTCTTGGCACCCACCAGCGCCTTGACGGCGTCCTGCACATCGGAGTGCGATGGCCTGGCCTGGGAGGCGACGGGAGACGTGTAGGTCATTGCACCTTCGGAGACGGGCTCGGCGCACACGTCCAGCGGCATCTCGACGAGCACCGGTGCGCCCCGGCCGTTGCGCAGGGCGTGAAACGCTCGCCGCATTACGTCAGAAGTCTGGTCAGCCCTGGTGATGTACTGGCCGCTCTTTATCACCGTTTCCCAGCTTCGCAGCGCCTGGAAGTTGGGGCTAACGTGAATGCGGTCCAGGTTGTTGCCGCCCGGCAGGACCAGTATGGGAATGTTGTCTGCATTCGCCTGGGCCAGCCCGCCGACGGCGTTCTCGGCACCGGCCTGCGCCTGCACGGCGACTATGCCGAACTTTCGCCTGTCGCTGACGCGGCTGTAGCCGTCGGCCGCCATTATCGCCCCCCGCTCGTGCCTGAAGGCCACCGGCCGGATGCCCAGCTTGGCGACCTCCTCGATGAGCGGATTGGACAGGTAACAGGGCAGCCACTCGGTGCCTTCCTGCTTCAGTATTTGGGCGATGTATTCGAAGGAGTTCAATGCGGTGTTCCTCTCGTGCTATCCGATCTCTCTAGCTTAGAAAATAGACTACTGGGGTATCTGGGACAGGTTGTCTATTGACTGTGCCAACTCACCGCTGGCCACCCGGTTGGCGAGCCCTCTAATAGCGTCGTTCACGGGCGTGGCGATGCCGACCTCGGCACCCTTTGCCGCCACGTAGCCATTGAGGTAGTCGACCTCTATGCGGCGACCCTTCATCAGGTCCTGTGCCAGCGACGGCCGACCAACGCCCACCTGCCGGGCGCCGGAGCGCAAAATGCCCTCGACGTCTTCCATGGCGGCGCCGTCGGTGATGGCTTGCGGGTACAGTTCCGCGTCTACACCTGTAATGGGATCTATGGCGACGCCGTGCGCGGTGCCCACGTTCACCACTTCTGCCGCGATGCGAATACACATACGAAGCGCCTCCGGGACCTCCCGCGTCTCCGCCGACTTCAGCCCGGTAGCACCCGCTAGGGCGTTGGCCATGGAGTTGACACAAAGCTTGGACCAGCGCTGGCCCCACAGGTTGGTGGTTGCAGTGACACCGCCGCCGGAGATGTTTTCCAAAATACTGACGACTTCTTTTACTCGCGACGTCACCAGCCCGCTGGGCTCGCCCACCACGAACGGCGTGCGTTCCCTCGGGCTGGTGAACGTGACGTGGCCGGGCGCGTAGATACCAGCCCCGAACGTTACGACCGCACCGACAACGCGGGTCCATCCCAGCACATTGGCGATGGCGTCTTCGTTAATGGAATTCTGGGTCGACACGACGAACCCGCCGGGTGCGAGGTAGGGCTTTATGAAGTGGCAGGCCCAGTTGGTGTCGTACGACTTAACGGCCAGGAAGACGATGTCGTAGAGTTCGCCCGAAGTCGATACATCCGACATATGGAGCGCGATTGCCGGGCTGGCGACAAACTCGTCCTCGATGGTGGTTATCTTCACGCCGTTCGTGCGGATCATCTCAATGTTTTCCGGCCACATGTCTATGACGGTGACGGGCACCCCTGCCCTGGCCAGGAACCCGGCAATGGCGCCGCCAATGGCACCAGCGCCGAGAATTGCTATTCGCTTATCGGTCAAAAGAGGGGCTCCTTATTGATTGGACGCGGGCGGCATGGGCTCGTCTGAGGCGAACCTCTTGAGCACGTTGCCGGTAATTTGCGACACATTGTTTTTGTAGTCGTTGTGCGACAGCACGCCGCACCAGTCTATGGAGCCGACGGAGAAAACGCCGCCTCCGTTGGGGCCCTCGAAAAACGTCACGTCGGAGCGAACGAATGGGTTCACCTCGCCGTGCTGCATCGAGTCGGTGACCGCCATCTCCTCGATGACATGGTGGTACACCTTCGAGTGGCGGCCCGCAGACGTTGCCAGCAGCAGCGCATGCCGGGGCGTGCCCAGGTCGAAGTCGAAGCGGTCGATCTCGTCGCCCGCCGCGCCGCGGTTGAGCATGAGCGAGGGGTAGTCGCCTATCAGCTCGTCTTCACCGACGCCCTCGAATATGAACGCCGCCCTGGGGTCTCGCGCGTCCGGCATCTGGTCGTAGGGCGCGTTGTAGTCGAAGCCCTGGGCGGTGAACCCGACCCCGAACATCTTTTGGGGGATGCGATTGCGGTTGCGCCATATACCGCCCAGTTCGCCCGTGGTGGAATGGTAGTACTCGCCCGGCTCAGCCTCCCACACGTCGGTCCCACCCCAGCGACGTATCTCGATTACGTGGGGCCGCTCCGGGTCGAAGCTGGTCACCCAGTAGAAGCCGTTGCCACCCAGGTACATGACCCGGCCACCGGCAGCGAGGTAGGCTTCCACCGCCTCCAGCATGGGGAGGGACCAGTATTCGGGGTGGCTGCCTA
>CAUZIR010000039.1:0-10454 GCA_963579815.1 Dehalococcoidia bacterium | reverse complement strand
GTGTACGACGGCCCGCGCAGCTGGTTTCCATTCAAATCTACGAACCGGCCTACGGGCCTGCCGGGACTGCCGGGTCAATAGCGTTCGACGACGTGCACGCCGTTATTGGCGGCCCGACGGACGAGGCGAGGCTGCTTCAAGACGCGGGCGACGTGGTCGTGTTGGAGGACTTCGAGGGCAGACTCGCGTGGACTCCGCTGGCTTCCTCTGCGCTGGCAAACAACACCGTGACCGTTCGGGGGACCGACCCGTATAGCGGCGACGGCAGCGGGGTGTTTGAATTCGGCAAAGATACCGACCGGGGCATTCGAGGCTTCTATTACAGCGCCATCGGTGGCCCGGTACCGGTCATCGTTAGTGAGACCTTCTCCGTGGCCAACGGGAGGGGAGTCGGCGAAACAATGGTCATCGAAATCGACAGGCGGCTCGTTCCGGTTAGAATCGTCGACATTGCCCGCTACTTCCCAACGGCAAACCCTGAGCGAGGCGGCTTCATGGTGGCCGACCTGGAGTCGTTGCTGCGGCACCTGCGCATGGTGAGTCCAACTGCGAATTTGACGCCAAACGAACTAATAGTTACCCACGCCCCCGGTGCCAGTGAGGCGGTGGCCGAGTCCCTTGTCCAAATAGTCGGGCGGGCGGCACCGGTGCAAATTTACGACCGAACGGCAAGCCTCGTGGCCATTAGCCTGGACCCGCTAATCTCAGCCGGGTGGAAGGCAATGGTGGTGGTGTCCATCGCCGTCATCATCTTCGCGTCCACCCTGGGCTACGTCACTTACCTGCTGGCGTTCTCCGCTCGCAACCGGGGGGAGATGGCGGCGCTTCGTTCGGTTGGCGTGTCGAAGGGGCAAATGCTGGCGCTGCTGTCGGTGGAGCACCTCATCATCGCCGCACTGGGAATTGGCCTGGGTACTTGGGCCGGGTTCCAGATGAGCGCGCTCATGGTTTCGGCAGTATCTGTGACAGAAGAAGGGGCCGCGGTCTTGCCTCCGTTCAGAATGGTGACCGATTGGGCCGTTATGGGACCGGTGTACGCGACCCTGACTGGCATATTCGTCGTTTCCATATTGGCCCTTTACCGCAGCGTGACCGGCCTCAGCCTGCACACGGTCGCCCGTGAGGATGCGCGTTAACGGTGGTCATACGACCACACGAACCCGTTTTACGTGTAGGCTGGCGGCCGTGCTGAATAATCTGATAACGACCTGGCGCTTTGTTTTAAAGCGTTCCATGGCTCATTGGCGACTGCTGTCGGCGGTGGTCGTGGGCGTTGTACTGGCGTCGGCCATCATGTCCGGCACGGTCATCTACTTCGACTCCCTCAAAGAGTTGGCGCTCGACGATACCCTCGATTCGGTGCCCAGGGACGACCGCGATATCGTCGTCAAGGCCGTTCGCGGGCCGACCACCGTCCAGGAGCAACAGCGGGTCGACAACGCAGTTACGGGGGTTGTTAACTCCCACGTTGGCTGGTTCGTTGGCGACCGCATCGCGGCGGGGGCATCGGCCACGTTCTTCCGGTCCGAAGTCGGCGGCGAACCCGAGGCCGGGAAAGACAATGACAGGGCCTACTTCGCGTTCGTACCCCGCCTGAGCGAGTTCGTCGCCCTGGTGGCGGACGGCGATCTTCCGAGTGATGCTGCGGTCAACGGCCCTGGCGAACCGCTACTGATAGAGGCAATGGTTCCCGAGACGGCCGCCATTGCCGCCGGGGTCGACGTTGGCGACATAATTGCCGTGATCCCGTTCTGGGACGACCGCATTCCCTATGCTCACGTCAGGGTTACCGCGCTGCTGCGGCCGCTGGACCCGACGGACCGCTTCTGGAACCTGAACGAGCAGGTCATCGGAGCGGCTACCGGGGGCAGTTTCAACACCGTCCCGATGTTCGTCTCTGAGGCGGCCTTCTTCGATCTAATCGGACGAGAGTTCACCGACATGGACACCACCTACGGGTGGCTGTTGGAGGTGCTGCCGGACCGCATAGACGCCGACCTGGCGAAAACCGGGGAACTCAGCGTTCGGTTGATGGAAGAGCGCCTCAGTTCCTCACTCTTCGCATACAGGCAGTTCACCACTCTCGACTCCGTTTTGGACGACTACGACCGGAGGCTGTTTTTCTCTAAATTGCCCATGTTCGTCGTGATGATCCTCGTCGCAGTGGTCATCCTCTACTACGTCGTCACCCTGTCTGCGCTGCTTATTGAGAGGCAGCGCGGCGAAATTGCCCTGCTTCGCAGCAGGGGCGCTGGCACGGGTCATCTGATCTCCATATTCGCATTGGAAGGCTTCACGGTGTCCGTGCTGGCAACCGTCGTGGGCCCGATTTTGGCCGCCGGTGCTATTGCCGCGGCCGGGCTGACACCGGCGTTCTCCGGCCTTTCGGCAACCCAGGGCCTCGACGTCGACATTTCGGCGGCGGCCTACGGGCTCAGCGCGCTGGGCGGCCTGTTCTCGTTCGGGGCGCTGATGATTCCTGCCATACAGGCCGCTCGTATGTCGGTCACCGGGCACCGGCGAGAGAGCGCTCGCCCCGACGCCATGCCGCTGTACCAGCGCTACTACCTGGACGTACTGCTGCTGATCATCAGCATTGTGTTGTTTCGCCAGCTCACTCAACAGGGCTCAGTCGTTGCCACCAAAATTCTCGGGGACGTCGCGGTCAATCAGCTCATCCTGGCGGTCCCTGCGGTCACCCTTCTCGCGGCGTCCATGGTGCTGCTGCGAATATTCCCGCTCGCAATGCGCCTCGCCAGCCGGCTTTTCTCGTCCTGGTTACCGGCGGGGCTCGCGCTGGGACTGTGGCAGATGGCCCGCAACCCAACGTACTACGCCCGCCTGTCCCTGCTGCTCATTCTTACGGCGGGTCTCGGCATATTTGCCGCCAGTTTCGGAGGCACCCTGGAACGCAGCTTCGAAGAGCGCGTTCTCTACTCGACCGGTAGCGACATTAGGGTCGGCGGACTGGTAATAGACGCCTTTGGGACCACCCGGCCAATGGTGGCCAGTTACCAGGAGGTCGAGGGCGTGGGCGCCGCCGCACCGGCCTTCCGGGGCAGGGCGTTTGACCTGACCAGCCTGGTTTCTGAAGACGTAGGCATGCTGGCCGTATCGACAGATGACTTCGACGACGTCGCCTGGTTTAGAGACGACTTTTCTGACGAAACGCTGACAGACCTGCTCGCCGCGCTGAAGCCGAACCAGGGCCCGGTCGGCATTGAGTTGCCCGAGGACGCCCGCACCATCGGCATAATCGGCAAGGTCGACCGGCCCCAGCCCAGCATGCGACTGGCGGCCAGGGTGGTCGACGCCAACGGCCGCTACTTCACCTACGCACTGGGTAACCTCACGTCAGCAGACTGGCAGTTCTACGAGGTTTCCCTGTCCCGGGCCAGCCGCTTCCGAACGCGCCTGCTCAGGCTGGAACCCG
Organism: Dehalococcoidia bacterium; assembly: GCA_963579815.1. Classification (GTDB taxonomy): domain Bacteria; phylum Chloroflexota; class Dehalococcoidia; order Lucifugimonadales; family UBA2962; genus CAUZIR01. Next base: position 7,021 of record CAUZIR010000039.1, on the reverse strand, counting down.
TCTGGCCGTTGCGGCTCATGTCCATCGGCGTGGAGGAGACCGACACCCAGAGGGGCACGTTTGCCGGTTCCCTGGTCATCGACGAAGTGCGAGTACGGACGGGCGACGGCACCGTGCTGGTTATTGAGGGCTTCGACGACCTGTCGGGGTGGAGCATCCTGAACACCACCCCCGACTCCGCGTCCGACACCGCCAGCGCGTCTCCTCTGGGGTTTGAGGCGGGGGTTAACGCCTCCCTGCGATTCACCTGGACCGAGGGCCCCGCCCTGTCGTCCCGGGGCGTCTTCTATGGGCCGCAGGTAACGTCCCTGCCGGTGGCGGCCAGCACGTCCTTCGTCGACTCGTCGGGCCACGGTGAGGGCGACTCTTTTTCCATCTCGCTGTCGGGCCACCGGGTGCAGGTTCACATAGTCGAAACATTCGAGTACTTCCCCACGCTCGACACTGAGAACGAAAAGTTCCTCGTGGCAGACCTTGCCGCGATGATTTCTTACGCCAACGTCGACCCGTCCGCAACCGAGCTAAAGTCCAACGAAATCTGGATATCCACCAGTACCACCGGACAAGAGCGCGAAGAGTTGAGTTCCGCCCTGCTGTTCGACCCGTTCGGCGGAACTCGGATAGAGGACAGGGAATTGTCGCTGGGTCTTAGCCAGGTCGACCCACTGACCAAGGCAGGGTGGCGCGCCCTGCTGTTCATCGCCTTCGGGGCGGTGTTCATTCTTAGCTGCCTGGGCTTCGTGGTGCATGCGCACGTTTCATTTACCGCTCGGAGGGTGCAGTTTGCGCTGCTGCGTACCATCGGCCTGTCACGGCTCCAACTCGCCACAGTAGTGCTTTTGGAACAGGTCATCGTCATCGCTACGGGCATGGCGCTGGGCGCGTGGATGGGCGGCCGACTCGGTGCTATCATCATGCCGTTCCTCGCCAACGACGAGCAGGGTAGCCAGGTTCTTCCCCCGTTCGTTGTAGATGTCAACTGGGCGGTACTCGGCATAACCTACGCCTCAATGGTGGTGGTGTTTGCCCTTATAACGGCCGCTCTAATATGGTTCGTACAACGAATCTCAGTCGTCCGTACGCTGCGACTGGGCGAGAATTAAACCAATGACCTACTCCGACATCTCATGACCTACTCAGAAGCTGGGCCGTACATCCAGTGCGAAGACGTGTTCAAGATCTACAAGGTCGCCGACCTCGAGGTGGTGGCCCTGAGAGGGTTGGACCTGCGCGTGCAAAAGGGAGAGGTCGTTGCCATAGTGGGGGCCAGCGGCTCGGGCAAGTCGACGCTGCTCAACATACTCGCTGGCTACGACACGCCGTCGGCCGGTCGGGTGACCGTTGCGGACCGCGACCTGCTGCGAATGGGCTCCTCGGAGGTCGAGGAGTATCGCCGCAATGAAGTCGGCTTCATCTGGCAGCAGACCGGCCGCAACCTGTTCCCCTACCTGACGGCCCTGGAGAACGTCGAACTGCCGATGATGCTTACCGGGACAACGTTCCAGGGTCGGCGCAAACGAGCAGTCGAATTGCTGGAACTGGTTGGCCTGAAGGACCGCATGGGTCACACGCAGGACCGCCTCTCCGGCGGTGAGCAGCAGCGAGTTGCCATAGCGGTCTCGCTCGCCAACTACCCCCCGTTGCTACTGGCAGACGAGCCCACCGGCGAGCTGGACGACGCCACCGCCGCCGAGGTGCTGGACGTGTTCGCCACCATCAACTCTGAACTCGGGACGACCGTCATAATAGTCACCCACGACCCCGATATCGCCTACAAAGTGGGCCGCGTCGTACTTATACGAGACGGCAAACTTTCAACAGAGATCCGCCGCAAGGTCTCTTACTCATCTGTCGACGACGAGCAGTCAGGATCACCGGTCGAATTGGAAGAGTTCGTGCTGGTAGACAGCTCCGGTCGCGTTCAGATTCCCAGGGATGTGCTCGACCGGCTCAAGATAGGCGAGCGCGTCAAGGTGACTGTCGATGGCAAAGGTGTCAGGCTGGATCCCGGCAATGTGTAATGAACCTGCGAGTCCGAAAATGAGAGACTCCTGACCGTGGCGCGCGCGCAAAGAGTAGTGGCGACCGTAGACCTGGACCGCTCATTCCACATGGCGGGCGAAGAGGTGCACGCCCTTCGCGGGGTGTCCCTGAACGTCCTACCCGGACAGTTCATCGCGGTTGTCGGACGGTCGGGCTCCGGGAAAACGACGCTGCTCAACCTGCTAGCCGGGCTGGATATGCCTAGCTCCGGTCAGGTGCTGTTTGAAGAGCGCGACATGGCCGAAATGGGCGACCGGGTGCTCACCGAACTGCGCAGAACCAAACTCGGCTTCGTGTTCCAGTCCTTCGGGCTCCTGCCCCTGCTCTCGGCGTTCGAGAACGTCGAGCTTCCTTTGCGTATCGCCGGTGTCGGTGGGGGCGAGCGAACCCGCCGCACCGAAGAGGTAATGGAAATAGTCGGCCTGGTGAATCGTTCCCATCACCGCCCTTACGAGCTGTCCGGTGGTGAACAGCAGCGGGTGGCAATAGCCCGCGCCATCGTGCACGAACCGACGCTGATACTGGCAGACGAGCCCACCGGCGAACTCGACTCGGTCAACGCCAGGGCCATTTTCGGACTGTTCAAGGAAATGGTGCAGGACCAGGGCATTAGCGTCATCGCTGCCACTCACGACTCGACACTGTTGGCCATGGCCGACCAGGTGGTGCGCCTGCACGACGGCCAACTGGAAGAGCACGCTTCCTACGGTCAGCGCTTCCGGGAATAGGGCCCTCTTCTCTGGCTAACACGGTTCGTGCCCGAACCGCGTTCGCCCTGAATTCTGGGTCCAGTTACCTTGCGAGGTTTTTGGACAACCTCTAACATTTGTTCGGAATATTTGTTCCGACTTCCTATGGCCAACCCCATTCCCGGTACCACCCAGGCTCGCCTGCCGAAATATCTCGGAGACAGGCTCGCCCCTTCGCGCTCCACGGTGCGCTCGATCCATCGCGAGACGACCGTTTGTTACGCGTACATGTGCCCGTACGCCTACGCCTGCGACCAGAAGTCAGCGCGGCAGGCCAAGGTGCTTCTGCGGCGCTGCATGCGCTACATGCCGGAGGAAATGCGTGCCGAACCCGCCATCTCCGACATGGCTCTCGACCTGCTCGCCGCTCGCCGCGAAGCGGGAGGACGCGTGTCTACTGACGCTAAATTGCTGTTAGATCGGGTGCGCCCCGACGGGCCGCTCCGCTCGGTTTAGTTTTCTCTCTAGGCTCTTCGCGCAAGCGCTCATCGGGGCCCGTGCGGCTTCGCCGCACTCGTCAAGGCTTCTTCGGCTAATGGCCTCATCGCTTTCGCTATCCCGGTTCAGGTGGCCTTCACCTTTGGTGAATCTTTCCGCGAGTTCTTAGCACCTAAGTGTTGATGCTCTTGAAGGAGGATGTAATGGCGGCTGTGAAGAAGAATGGTTCGAACTCGCGGGCGGTAGGGTCCTCTGTAGTGTCGAAAAGCGTGTTGGTGCCGAGAAGCTGGGTTGTGTCTGGCATTGTGGCCGCGGTCGTCCTGGCCGTTACCCTCACGTTGAGCGCCAACATCAACCCGATGTTCGGTCGCGCGGTCCACTGGGACTGGGTCGCCGGGATCGCCCCGGTCAGCTTCGTGGCGGTGTTGCTGGCCACTCGCAACCGCTGGATCTAGAGGTTTGCCGGGCACCATCGGCTGATATACCATCGCTCCCGAAACTTCCCGAGCCTCGGGGGCCCCGAAAACCCCTGAAACCTGGGGGCAAGCCCCCGTAAAAATTGGGACGGAGCACATCTTTTGACCGACCTCCTGCTCAAAGGCGGGCGTGTATACGACCCGGCCCGGAGCATCTCCAACCAGGCACTCGACATCGCCGTTTCAGACGGCCGAATTACTGAAGTTAACGCAGGTATAGACCCGGCGGGCTTTGCGTCGGTAATCGACGTTGGCGGCAAAATTGTCGCTCCCGGCCTTATCGACCTGCACACGCACGTCTACCACGGCTTCAACCCCACCGGCGTACACCCCGACGTGGCCGGTGTCGGCTCCGGCGTGACCACGGTGGTGGACGGCGGCAGCGGCGGCCATGCCAACTTTGGCGGCTTCCCGTCATACGTTGTGCCAGCGAGTAAAACACGGGTGCTATGTATGGTCCACGTTGGCCCCAACGGCCTGTCGACCATGCCCGAAATAAACTCGGCCGCCGACATCGACGTGGAGGCGACGGCAGCGACGGTGCGTGACAACAGACCACTGACCCAGGGCGTAAAAATACGGGCCATCGGGCCTGCGGTCCTGTCCGACGGCATCGAGATCGTCAAACTGGCCCGTCGTGCCGCTGCCGAGTCAGACAGCCGCCTGATGGTGCACATCGGCGAACTGTTCCACGACGGCCCCACCCTGACCCGAGAGCTTTTGCCACTTCTGCAACCGGGCGACATCGTCACCCACACGTTCACCCCCAACCCCGGCCGCATACTGGACGACGCCAGAAAGGTCATCCCCGAAATACTCGACGCGCAGGAGCGTGGCATAACGCTGGACACGGCGTTCGGGCGCTTCAACTTCGGCTTCGACGTCGCCCGTCGCGCTATTGACCAGGGCGTTCGGCCCAACACCATCGCCACCGACATCACCGTGCCCGGCCGGGCCAACTCGGTGTTCAGCATGACTGAAATGATGACCCGATTCCTCGCACTCGGCTTTGCCCTGGACGAGGTCATCGCCATGACCACCGTTAATTCGGCTCGTGCCCTGGATCTTCAAGAAACGCTTGGTAGCCTGGAACCGGGCCGCGAGGCCGACATCTCCGTGCTGGAGGCCGTATCCGGCGACTGGACCGTGGCCGACGTAAGGGGCGAGACTTTGCCCTCTGATGTTGCCCTCAAGCCCGCACTCACCGTGCGGGCAGGCGAGGTAATCACCCCGGACTGGGGCCCCCATCCCTGGGGCTTTTTGCCCCAGGCCAATTAGTGAAAATATGACCAAAAACATTCTCGTAAACATCTCAGCCGGGGTCGCGACGGTGACCCTGAACCGCCCGGAAAAGCGCAACGCCATCGACTACGCGGGCTGGGTCGAGCTTCGCACCATCGCCGAAGATCTGGAGCGCGACGAAGCCGCGCGCGTGATCGTCATTACCGGAGCGGGGGACAAAGCGTTCTCCGCGGGTGCAGATATTGCCGACTTCGACGAGTACCGGAGCGACGGTGCGAAGGCCAGGGTCTACGCAGCGGCGTTCGAGGGTGCGATGGACGCCATCGAAGCGCTGTCGAAACCGACCATCTGCCTGATAAAGGGTTTTTGCATCGGTGGGGGCTGCGAAATGTCCATGGCCGCCGACCTGCGCTTCGCCGCCGACAATACCCGCTTCGGCATACCCGTGGCTCATCTCGGCATACTCATCGGCTACGCGGAAATGTCCCGGTTGCTGCGCCTGGTCGGCCCCGGCAACGCCGCCAGCATCCTGTACACCGGCCGCACGTTCGGCCCAGACGAGGCCCTGCGCATGGGGCTGGTAAACGAACTGCATCCGGTCGAGAACATCGACGACTTCGTGCATAAACTGGCGCTGTCCATGGTGCCGCTGGCCCCGCTGTCGCAGGCCCGGCACAAGCGCATAATGCAGACGGTGCTTACAAACCCCGGTCTCAATGATTTGTCTGACGACGAGCGGGCTCTCCCGTTCACCAACTTCGACTCCGAAGATTTTCGAGAGGGTCGGTCGGCGTTTTTAGAGAAGCGTAAGCCGGTCTTTAGGGGGCGATGATGAACAGCGGCGCTCTCGACGGGGTAAAGATCCTCGACTGCACGCAGATACTGGCTGGCCCGTTCTGCACCATGATGCTCGGAGACATGGGTGCCGACGTCATCAAGATTGAAAAGCCCGCCGGAGGGGACGACACGCGCCGCATGGGGCCGCCCTTCGTCGGCGACACCGCGGCCGCGTTCCTCATGGTCAATCGCAACAAGCGTTCGCTCGCGCTCGACCTCAAGTCCGCCGATGGCATCGCCGTGTTTCACCGGCTGTTGCAGTGGGCCGACGTGCTGATAGAGAATCTGCGGCCCGGTGCCATGACAAAGCTTGGGCTTGGGTACGAACAACTCAAAAGCGACAACCCCAAACTCGTGTACTGCTCTATTTCCGGCTTCGGGGCCACCGGCCCGTACAAGGACCGGGCTGGCTTCGACCTCGTTGCCCAGGGCATGAGCGGCCACATGAGCTTCACCGGACACCCCGACTCGCCGCCGGTGAAGGTGAGCGCGCCCCTCACCGACCTGAACGCCGGTATGTTCGCCGTCTACGGCATTCTCAGTGCCTATATCCATGCGCTACGCACAGGAGAAGGCCAGTACGTCGACACCTCTTTGCTCGAAAGCGGGATCGCCTACACCGTGTGGGAGTCCGCCGGGTTGTGGGTAGACGGCGTTGTGCCCGGCCCCGTGGGCTCGCGTCACCGTATGACGGCCCCTTACCAGGCCTACCGCACCGCCGACGACCACGTGAACATTGGCGTGGCCAACCAGAACACCTGGGCACGTTTTTGCGCTGCGATTACGCGGCCAGACATGCGAGACGACCCGCGCTTTTCCAACAACGCGGACCGGGTGCGTAATTTGCAGTCACTGCGGAAAGAGATTGAGCGGACGCTGGCGAAGAAGTCCACCGCAGAGTGGTGTGGCATTCTCACCGCTGGTAACGTGCCGTCCGGCCCCATCTACGATCTCGCCCAGGTCTACGGAGACGAGCACGTCAAGGCTCGGGGCATGGAGATGGACATCGACCACCCTACCCTAGGCCCCATCAAGAACATCGGCCCGGCGGTCAAACTGTCCGCCACGCCCGGCGTACTGCACCGTCCCCCCCCGGATCTGGGTCAGCACACCGACGCCGTTCTCGATGAGATGGGGTATTCGGGAGATGAGATCGCAGCCATGCGCGAGTCCGGTGCCGTCGGGGCGCGCGCATGAAAGACGCCCAGCGCAGGGTTGCCGAATTCGTGCATGCTC
>CAUZIR010000038.1:0-10480 GCA_963579815.1 Dehalococcoidia bacterium | reverse complement strand
CGGGCTGTTCAAAAAAGTCATCCTCGCAGATACGGCATCCACCTTCGCCACGCCCGTCTTCGACGCCGCTCTCGCCGGGGCGGACCCCACGCTGGTCGAGGCCTGGGGCGGGATGCTGGCGTACACGCTGCAGATCTACTTTGACTTCTCCGGCTACTCGGACATGGCCATAGGACTGGCGAGGATGTTCGGAATTCGCCTGCCGCTAAACTTCAACGCCCCATACCAATCCGCCAGCATTATCGAGTTTTGGGGCAGATGGCACATCACCCTTTCGCGCTTTTTGCGGGAGTACCTCTACATCCCGTTGGGCGGAAACCGAAACGGGAACCTTCGACGTTACGGCAATCTGATGGCGGTCATGCTCATCGGGGGTCTATGGCACGGTGCGGGGGTCACCTTCGTTATTTGGGGCGGCCTGCACGGCCTGTACCTGATCGTCAACCACACATGGCGCAACGTGGCCGGGGCGCTTGGTCGTCGTCGGAGGAACCCGGTACCGAGCCGGGCGCTGGCGCTGCATCCGGCATTGGCCCGGGCAATCACCTTCCTGGCGGTCGCGTTTGCCTGGGTGGCATTCAGAGCCGAAGACCTCGGCTCCGCCGGTGCCATCTACCGCGGGCTGTTCGGGTTCAATGGCATATCCCTGCCCTCTCAGGCGGACTTCCTCGAGCCACTCACCCGCCTGGTACCGATCGCATTCGACGGCCTGGGCGCGTTCGGGTCCGTTGGCGGCGAGCGTAAGGGTGTAATCGTCATAGCGATCCTGCTGGTCGTGGTGGCGTTTGCCCCGCCCACTCACAGGTGGCTGGCGAGGACTCGTCCGGTCCTGGGCAGGATAAGCGACCCGTCCAGAATCCAGTGGCGTCCTTCGCTCCGCTGGGCGATAGTGACCGGACTTATCGCTTCCATCGCTGTCTACGGCATGTTCTCCGGCGTAGATGAGTTCATCTACTTCCAGTTTTGATGAAAGTTAAACTGAGCGTCCGAGTTTACAGGCGGTTCCTGCTGGGACTCGTCGTGACCTGCGTCGTGGCGGCCATTCCCGGCCTGCTCAGCGTCCTATTCCTGTACCGTGCGGGCGAGTTGACGACCTACCGCGATATCGCCGAACGTCAGCAGGAGACAGGTGAGATATACGGTTCGGCCGTCAACGGCAGCAACGACCTGTACAAGCTGGAACTAATTAGAGTCCGCCGCCCCGATGTGGTGGTGTTGGGATCATCCCGAGTCCAGCAAATCAGGGAGGAGTTTTTTAACTCCAATTTCGTCAACGCCGGTGCGTCTTTCAGGGACATGGACTCGGGCGAGCGCTTCGTCGAAGAAATGTATCGAATCCACACGCCAAAGCTGGTCGTTATCGGCGTAGATTTCTGGTGGTTCAACCCCTTGTACCAGGACGAAACCCTGGCCCAGGGTCGGGACGCTGGCGGGCTTACGAGAGACAAGATCCTCCTCCCGCTAGAGTGGTTCGTCACAGGCGAGTTGCCCATCGGCGCCTTCGCCAGGACAATTTTCGGGTCGGGCGGAGACAACGAGTACACCAACCAGGGCAACCTTGGAATGCGGGCACTGCAATCGTCGGCCGGATTCCGCCCCGACGGCTCGTTTCAGTACGCACAGAGGTTCTTCGGCCTGGTAACCGGCATCGATCCTAAATTTGCCGAAACGTTGGCGCGGATAACCGGAGGAGACCTCATTTTCGAGGAGGGAGCGCAGATCAACCGCAGCCGGTGGGAACGATTCCGGGCGACGGTGGAATTCATCCTGGCGCAGGGCAGCGAAGTGATCCTCTACACTCCGCCGCTTGCACCGCCGGTTTTGGCAGCGATGTCCGACGGATCACGCCAGTACGCTTACATCGAAGAACTTCAGCGAGAGCTTAGCGCGCTCGGGGTTCCGTACTATGACTTCCTCAGCCCGAACCAGACCACGTCGCAGGTCTGCGAATATACAGACGGAATTCATCCTGGCGACGTGGCGTCACAGCGCATCGTCCTGGAGATCGCCCAACGAACGGTGCTGGGAGAGTACTTGAACGAGGAGCTTGTGAGGGAAAAACTCGACGAATACGAGGGCCACGCCCACATCGTTTTCGACCATTCTCTATTCCCCGTGCAAGAGTTGGACTTCCTGAAGCTAGGGTGTGCCAAGTGAGGGGCAGCGGGCTCAGGCGCGGCGTATGGCGCTGGCGATAGCCTGTACCAATGCGAGACGGAGATGCCGACGCCCCTCTTCACCCGGAGCGACGAACCGACTGCTGAATCGCAAGAATCTAAGACCCCCCTCCTCAGGCCAGAGGAGCCATTGAGGTGGTCGACCGCCGCAACGAGGTCGGCGAACTTGGCATTAGTGGCTCCGCGGGTTGGAATCGAACCAACGACCGGTCGGTTAACAGCCGACTGCTCTACCGCTGAGCTACCGCGGAACATTCTGGAAGCGACCACACCCGGCAAACCCGGGTTACACCGGGGGCACGCCTGTGTGCTGGGGCCGGACAAATTATACCACCGGCCGCACTGCGCTCGTCGGCCAACTAACACCCATTCTCATCAGATGACCCAGGGCAGCGCCTTAATGCCGTAGTGGCAGGTGTAGGCAATCGTCAGGCCCTTAATCGTCTTGCCCGCGAACACAATGCCAAGGAACCGCAGCATCGGGTAGCGCGTCGCCCCGGCCGCGATGCCGACCAGGTCGAACAGCGGGTTGGGAATCACCGAAACGAGGAAGATCACAATCCACCCGCGCTTTTGCATCCACCCCTGAATGCGGACATAGGTCCGGCTCTTCTCCACCACTCCCCTGCCCCCGTAGCCGACCGCGTAGCCCGAGATCTCGCCTATCGTCTCGCCGGTCGCGGCCAGCATCCCCAATGCAAACGGATTCAGCACGACACTTACCGCGCATAAGGAGATGAGACCGGGCACCGGCAACACCATCGCAGCGCTGCCCAGGAAGCTGAGCAGGAACACCCCGGCGTAGCCCACCGTTTCCAGATTGGGCACCGCATCCCTGAGCAGCCATGCGGCCAGCACCAGCCCCAGCCCCGCGAGCAGGAACGCGATCTGGAGCAGTCGGGCCCGGCTCAGCCTGCGCGAAAGGCGCGACCCGGCCTCCTGCGCCTGGGTCGGCGAAGGGTTGCTCTCAGGTAATTGGGTCAGGTCTGGGGGGCCGGGTTCATCCACGGGGATCATTCTAGATTACCGATGGGCCAGACAAACGAAAACGGGGGCCGGAGAATACTCCCGCCCCCGTTGCTTCTACTCGGAACTTGCCAGACCTGGCGTATCTACGCCGGTTCGGACACTGGCGCTGGCTCTTTCGCCGGCTCCTCTACCCTCCCGGACGGCGCAGGCGCCGCTTCGAACGTCAGCCCGTCGCCATCAATGTCGACCGTGACCAGGTCGCCCTCCGAGACATCACCAGTCAGGATTTTTCGAGACAGATCGTTTTCGACGTAACGCTGAATAGCTCTTCTCAGGGGCCTTGCCCCGTAGACAGAGTCGAACCCTTTTTGCACCAGCCAATCCCTGGCGGCGCCAGAGAGCACAATCGACACACCGTGCTCCGATAGCCTTTCTGACACGTCGGCCATCATCAACTCGACTACGCTGCCGATCTGCTCGACGCTGAGCGGGTCGAAGATGATGACGTCGTCGATGCGGTTGAGGAACTCCGGGCGGAACGCCTTCTTCAGCGCCTCTTCAATGGCAGCCGTTCTCTTGGCCCCGTCGTCCTGTGACGACGCCTGTGCAAGGAACCCGACGCCATCGCGGCCAGCCTCGGCAGTACCGAGGTTGCTGGTGAGAATGACAACCGTGTTGCGGAAGTCGACCGTGCGGCCGTGGCTGTCCGTCAGCCTGCCGTCTTCCAGAATCTGGAGCAAGACGTTGAACACGTCGGGGTGCGCCTTCTCGATCTCGTCGAACAAAACGACCCTGAAGGGTCGGCGCCTCACTGCCTCAGTCAGTTGGCCGCCGTCGTCGAAGCCGACGTAGCCTGGCGGCGCGCCGATGAGGCGGGACACCGAGTGCTTCTCCATGTACTCCGACATGTCCACTCGCACCATGTTCTGCTCATCGTCGAAAAGGTATTCGGCCAGGGCCCGGGCAAGTTCGGTCTTACCCACGCCAGTAGGTCCAAGAAATATGAAGCTGCCAATGGGCCTGTTCGGGTCGCTCAGGCCCGCACGCACGCGGCGAATGGCGTCCGACACAGCCGTGACGGCCTTGTCCTGTCCGACGACCCGGTCGTGCAGGCGGTCCTCCATGTGCAGCAAACGGTCGGCCTCTGCCTCCAACAGCCGGTCCACGGGAATGCCCGTCCAGCTGGCCACCAGGGCGCCAATGTCCTCGGTGGTAACTGTCATGTCCCGGGGCGGCATGGCCTGCGCATCGATGCGCAGTTTGCTGGCGGCCTCGTCGATAAGGTCAACCGCCTTGTCCGGCAGCTTGCGCTCGGTGACGTAGCGCTGGCTCAGTCGCACGGCCGCTTCGATGGCCTCATCGGTCATCGATACCTTGTGGTGCGCCTCGTACTTCGGACGCAGTGCGAGCAACATCTCGATGGCCGTCTCTGCGTCGGGCTCTTCGACCAGTATGGGCTGGAACCGGCGCTCCAGCGCGGCGTCTTTTTCTATGTAGCGCCTGTACTCGGCCTCTGTGGTCGCGCCGAGCGCCTGCAACTCTCCGCGGGCGAGGGCGGGCTTCATCATGTTGGAAGCGTCGATGGCCCCGTCGGCGGCCCCGGCACCGACCACGGTGTGGAGTTCGTCAATGAACAGGATGATCTCTCCAGCGGCCTGCTTGACCTCGTCCAGCACGGCTTTCAGGCGCTCCTCGAACTCGCCCCGGAACTTGCTCCCGGCGACCATTGCGCCCATCTCTAGCGCCAGCACCTTGCGGCCCTGAAGCTCCTTAGGTACGTCGCCTGAGACAATCCGCAATGCCAACCCCTCGGCTATGGCGGTCTTACCCACACCCGCCTGACCGATAAGAACAGGGTTGTTCTTCGTCCGCCGGATGAGGATTTGCATGGTCCGGGCGATCTCTTTTTCTCGACCAATAACCGGGTCTAGCTTGCCATCTGCCGCGAGTTGCGTCAGATCGACGGAGAACTTTTCCAGCGACCGGTAGCGGGACTCGGGGTGCTGATCGGTCACCCGGTGGCTACCTCGAACCGTTTGCAGGGCCTGATACACCCGCTCAACAGTTACCCCCGCTCCAGCAAGCAGGCTGGCGATTTCGCTACCCAGCCCCTCCTCGCTCTTGACCACGGCCAACAGCAGGTGCTCGACGCTGATGAACTCGTCGTTCAACCGGCTGGCCTCTTGTTTGGCCATGTCCATGACGGCCGCTACTCTTGGTGTCATATATGCCTGAGTCACAGGCTCGTCGGTCTTTGGCGCAGCCTCCAGTATCTGCTCGACTGAGGCCCGCATAGAGTCGGCCGACACGCCCATCTCGGAAAAGACCTCGGCGGCCACGCCGTCCGGCTGCTCCAGCAGCGCGACCAGCACGTGCTCGGTGTCCCACTGGGAGTGCATGTAGCCCACCAGTAGCTGCTGCGAGCGCTGGATCGCCTCCATGGCTCGCTCTGTGAATTGATCGGGTCGTAAAACCATGGCTTTTCCTCTTTTATGCCTGCCCTTCGCGGGGCACGGGACAGGGCACGGACCTATACTTAACTCGCGCCTGATGGACTCCTTCTTGTGTTGAGAAAGAGAGTGAGTAGGTTACAACATGATTGCAGTTATCTTTGTTCGTTTAATTAGCATACATGAGTCGTATCATATCAACTTCAAAAGAGAGACAGATGCTCGTCCGCAGCGTAGTAACGTTTATAGGATGCAAATCCGCCTTGCCCAGGTGTACTGGAAGTACCGGACATATCGGGGGTTTTAAGACGAATCGCGAGGAACCGAGCAGATGAGTAATCCACTTATCCGGGTAGACGGGCTGCACACCTCCTTCCACACCGTGGACGGCGAGGTGAAAGCGGTGCGAGACGTTTCGTTCGACGTGCCAGAGGGCAGCGTGCTGGGTATCGTGGGCGAGAGCGGTTCGGGCAAGACTGTCACCGGCCTGTCGATAATGGGTCTAGTACCTAGGCCGGGAAAGATCGAACGCGGCTCAATTCACTTCGGCGGCAGGGACCTGCTGAGGCTGTCCGAGTCACAGATGCGGTCCATCCGGGGCGGCGAAATCGCGATGGTCTTCCAGGACGCGTCCAATTCGCTGAACCCGGTCATCACCGTCGGAGAGCAGATTCGGGAGGTGCTCCAGATCCACTCCGACATGACAATGCGCCAGTCCATCCCACTGAGCATCGACTTGATGACGCAAATGGGCATCGCCGACGCCGAGCGCCTTTTGGACCGCCACCCATGGGAAATAAGCGGCGGCATGGCTCAGCGGGTGATGCTTGCGATGGGCCTGGCCATGTCTCCCAGGCTGTTAATAGCAGACGAGCCCACCTCGAACGTGGACGTCACTGTGCAGGCCGAGTTGCTGCATCGCCTAAACGAACACCGGCGGGAGACAGGCTCTTCCATCATTCTCATCACCCACGACCTGGGTGTCATGGCCCAGATGGCAGACGAAGTGATGGTCATGTACGGCGGCTACAAACTGGAGCAAGCCGACACCCCCAGCCTCTATGCCAGGCCCATGCACCCGTACACCAACGGACTGCTGGAAGCCGTTCCCAGGTTGGACCGACCCGTCGCCAGGCTCAAGGCGATAAGGGGCGGGTTGCCGACCATGCTCGACGCCCCCGACCGGTGCCCGTTCCTCGATCGCTGCCATCGCGCCGTCAACGCTTGCCGCACGGACCCCATGCCCAACATCGAAGAGCCGGAACCCGGCCACACGGTGGCCTGCTACAATCCCGTGCCCGTGCCCGTGGCGGCTAAGTCACCAAGAGTGCCGGGCTCCCTGCCCTAGCGCGCCAGCTCTCCCAAGTCGGCCAGCAGCAGATCAAGGGCGACCTCGTCGCGCGCCTCACCCGTCTTGATCCGTTCGTCCGTCTCGGTCAGCAACCGATGCGCTGCCAACAGGCGCTCTGCAGAGAACCGTGGCACCTGCTCCATCGTCTTTTGCAGCGGGTAGCCTCGGATCCCTAGTCTGCTTCCCAGGTCCGGACCCGCCACTCGTTGGCGTTGCAGCTCTTTCGCCAGGATGAGCAGCCGAACCTGCCGGTGCAGCATGTACAGGACATAGCCCACCGACTGCCCGTCGCCCAGGACCCGGCGAACTTGAGTCAGAGCGGCAGCCGTTCGGCCGTCCAGCGCGGCATCGACCGCTGCGAAAATGTTCGCCTCCCTGCTCTGGCTCACCATCAGGTCAACATCGCTGGGCTCAATTGGCCGGGCACCCACGTAGAGCGTCAGCTTTTCCAATTCGTTGTCCAGCGCAACCAGATCGGTACCTGCTGCAGTGGCCAACCGGGCGACGGCCGGGTCGGTGACCGCGCCACCCTTCGCCTCTATACGAGTGCGGATCCACCGGTGCAGCTCTCCTCCCTTGGGCACGGGGTAGCCCGTAACTTGCGCCAAGTTCGAAAGCTCTTTCAGCAGCGGGTTAGCCTTGCCGCACAGCGCGCCATCTACGAATACGACGTCGTTTGTGGGTGGCACTGCGGCCAATTGTTCGCCTATACCCTTCCACCCGGCCGGAGACTTGGATCGCTTGCCCTCGAACCGCGCTAGGAGGCCCTTCACCAGCACCAGCCGCCTGTCCGACAGGAATGGCACGGCCATGGCAGCGGCAAACAGTTCGTCGGGTTTGACCTGCGCCCCGTCCAGGGCGAGCGTATTGGCGTCCCGCAGATCGGCCGGGCCAACGGCCTGCCGTAGCGCGTTCACCTTTTCCCGGATGGATAGCGAGTCTGCCCCAAATAATACGTAGATCATCTTGTTAGCTCTTTGAGGCCTGAACCGAGTCCAAAGGCCCCTGCGCACCGTATAATAACGGCACGGGCATTGGCCCATTTCTCATGTTTTCCATCATCCGGCTAATCACCTTCACCGGCCTACCCAGATTGATTTTCAAACTGGCTATGGACGACCGTGTGCCGCGGCTGACAAAACTCATCCTACCGGCAGCCATCATCTACTTCGTGTCTCCAATCGATTTCTTCCCGGACATGCTCTTCCCCTTCGGCAAAGTCGATGACCTGATCGCCCTGGTCGCCGCGCCGTTGGCCTTCATCGCCCTATCGCCAAGGGCCGTGGTGCTAGAGCACATGGCCCGCACGCCCGCGCCCGAACCGGAACTGGTAGCTGTTGAGACCACTGCCAGGACGCTGGAAACCGAACCCGAAGAACCCGAGGTCTAAACAGATTTGGAAGTAGGCATAGTAGGCCTGCCGCAGAGCGGCAAGACCACAATCTTCAACGCCGCTACCCGGGGAAAGGCACAGGCAACGGCCCGTCCTGACCGCCCAACTCTTGGTGTGGCCAAAGTCCTCGACCCCAGGCTCGAAGTACTCGCCGGTATCGAAGACTCCAAGAAAATCACCCCGGCGGAGGTCACCTTCCTGGACCTGCCTGCCCCACCCGAGGGCTTCGGCAAAAGTGCCGGAATCGGCGGGGAGATGCTCGCCCACCTGCAGCGGGTAGACGCCCTCGCAGTGGTCGTGCGTGCGTTCGAAGACCCCTCTGTGATCCACGTCCTGGACCAGATAGACCACCTGTCGGACGCCGAGTCTTTGCTGACCGAACTCGCCTTCGTCGACATGGCGGTAATCGAACGTCGCCTTTCTCGTCTGAAGGACAGCCTCAAGGGCGCAAAGGCGGTCGAACGTCAGGCAATAGAGCGTGAGTCAGCCCTTTTGCAGCGCCTTTTGAGCGGACTGGAAGACGAAATCGGCGTGGCCGACCAGCAGATGGCCGAGGAAGAACGCAAGGTCGTGACCGGGTTCGGCCTGCTCACCACCAAGCCGGTCGTGCTGGTGGCCAACCTGGGTGAATCCCAGATACCGGACGCTGCGACTATCGAGACCGAGCTGGCAGAAAAGTTCGCTTCCGGACGGGTCAAGACCACTGCCGTGTTCGGCATGCTGGAGGTCGACCTGGCTTCCATGGACGGCAAAGATGAGGCCGAATTCCGAGCTGACCTGGCCCTGGGCGAGTCGGGCCTGGTCAAAATGGTCCGGGCCTCGTACGACGCCCTGGGTCTAATAACGTTCTTCACGGTGGGACCGAAAGAGACGCACGCCTGGCCCATTAGAGCGGGCACCAACGCCAAAGGGGGGGCAGGCACCATCCATTCAGACCTGGAACGAGGGTTCATCCGCTCGGAGATAGTCGGGTACAACGACTACGTCGAGGCCCGCAGTGAGGCCGAGGCCAAGAAACGGGGAACGCTGCGCCAGGAGGGCAAGAGCTACGTGCTCAAGGACGGCGACATCGTGCACGTCCTGTTCAACGTCTGACCCATGCAATGAGGCAACAAGCCTCCATAGCTATTTACGTGCATGTGCCGTTCTGCGCCACCAAATGCCCGTACTGTGACTTCAACACCTACGCCTCCATCGAGGGACTCATGGAACCCTACGCCCGGGCCCTTCGCTCCGAGCTAGAGTTCTGGGGACGCGAGCTTGGCTCTCCCGACGTCTCGACCGTCTTTTTCGGCGGCGGCACACCCTCTTACCTTCGTGGCGGTCAACTCGCCGCTCTCATGGGCGCCATCCAGGGCGGGTTCGAACTCGACCCCTCCAGCGAAATCACCGCCGAGGCCAACCCCGACGACCTGACGCCCGACAAACTGGCCGAGTTCGCGGCCGCTGGCATCAACCGGCTGAGCATCGGCGTGCAGTCACTCGACGACGGCCTGTTGCGCACCCTGGGCCGCAGGCATAGCGCCGCCGAAGCCGAGCAAGCTGTGAGTCGGGCGCGGCAAGCGGGCTTCGACAACCTGAGCATGGACCTCATGTACGGCCTGCCCGACCAGACGCTGACGCAGTGGCTCGACTCGATGCGTCGCGCGCTTGAACTTGGCCCGCAGCATATTTCCATGTACGGCCTGACGCTCGAACCGGGCACGCCTATGGAACGTGCTGCGACAGCAGGCTCGCTACCAACCCCAGACGTCGACCTAGCCGCAGACATGTACCTCGCCGCACAGGCGTTCATGGCCGAGCACGGTTATCTTCACTACGAAATCTCCAACTGGTGCCTGCCCGGATATGAGAGCCGACACAACCTGACCTACTGGCACAACGGCCAGTTCCTTGGCGTCGGCCCAGGTGCGCACTCTTATCTCAATGGGGCGCGCTTTTCGGACATTAAGTCGCCGCGTGAGTACGCCCTCAAGCTATCTTCCGTACCACCGGTGCCGGGAGGCAACTCGTGGCCTGATCGGCTGCGCTCCATGCCATTTATCGACGAGGTCAACGAGATCAAATATACCGAGGAGATGGCCGAAACCATGATGATGGGGATGCGCCTGGACGTGGGCGTTGCCGATGCGGTCTTTAG
>CAUZIR010000037.1:0-10586 GCA_963579815.1 Dehalococcoidia bacterium | reverse complement strand
TGAGAGAGGACGGCCTGATCTGATAGAGCGAGCACTGGTAATTGGTGACGTGGCATCTGACTCGGGACTCGACTCGGGCACTGGCGAACTCATCGCGCTCGCCCGGACTCTGGGTGAAACGGTCGACGTGGCTGTAATCGGCGAGCGGGAATCCGCCGCGCAGGCCATCTCGCTGGGCGCGGACCGAGTCTACCTGCTCGGCGGTGAGGCCCTGGTAAACGGCGGATCAGACGCCGCCTTGCAGGCCTTCGAAAGTGTAGTCAACGAAACCAGGCCTGGCGCCGTACTGCTGGCCAAGACCGATGCTGGGGCCGATCTCGGTCCCAGGCTGGCCGCTCGACTGGGCACCGCATTAGCACAGGACTGCACGTCGGTGGGCCTCGACTCCGACGGCAACCTGACGGCTACTCGACCCGTCTACGGCGGCAACGCGGTGGCCAGGGTGTCGTTCGGAACGGGTCAAACTGGCCTTGCCATAGTCAGGGGCAAAGTCTACGAAGCGCCGGAAGCCGACCCCTCGCGAACCGGCGAAATAATCGAGACATCGCCCGAAATCGACCCGGCACGTGCTCGGGTTCGGTCCATACGAAAGGTGGAGCAGGCCGCCACCGGTATCAGGCTGGAAGACGCAGCCGTGGTCGTTAGCGGAGGGCGCGGTCTGGGAGGCCCCGAGCCGTTCGAGCAATTGACCGAGCTGGCCGGACTTCTCGGTGGTGCCGTTGGGGCTTCGCGGGCCGCTTGCGACGCCGGTTGGATCGACCACGCGTCCCAGGTCGGCTTAACGGGCAAAACCATTACGCCGGAGCTATACATAACCGTGGGAATTTCCGGTGCCAGCCAGCACATGGCGGGCTGCTCCGGGTCCAAGAACATCGTCGCGATAAACAGCGACGATAGCGCGAACATCTTCAAGGACTCACGCTACGGAGTGGTCGGAGATTGGAAGGCGGTGCTACCGGCCTTCCTGGCGACAGTACGAGAACTCAGGAACGACTAAAACTGCCCCTTGGCGAACCCCTCCCTAACCACGTAAAATGGTAGGGTCGGGTTCTGGTCAAACGTCGCTCAGGCGACTCGTCGACGGCCTCCCCGACCCACCCAACGCCACCGCTATGGAGAGTGCCTGTTGATGGACGGAGATTTCGAACTCGACGTCGACGAGATACTGACCGATCTTAAGGACGCAGACGTCCTGTCGATCTTTTTCCCCATGTTCCGCAAGTCGCTGGTCCTGGACCTGCGCACAACGGAGCAGTCAGGCCCCTTGGTCAAAATCATGCCCATGGTCGCCTCCCCGCAAGAGCGCATGAGGGCAATTCGCCGGCTGCGTCCCGGTTTCCCCCGTCGGCACAGCCTGTCAGTAGTCGCCTGGCCCCGCTACGTGGACAGCCTGCGGGCCCACGGCATCTGGCAGCGGCTGGTGGATCGCGTCGCCGAGGCGGGCCACAATAGCGCCGCCGCCTACATGGAAAAAGCGCTGCACGAACTGCGTCGGCAAGAAAAGGCCGAGATGGCCAGAGTGGTGATGGGCGACAACTACCACACCATCTGGACCAGCCAGCGCACGCCCTAATTCAGCGCCCAGAACCGACGTATCGCCGGGTTCTTAGCCGCTAAACAGCCACCGCCTCTTTTTCGTGGGCCTCCACTATGCGGCCCGCCAGGTGATCGGGTACCGGCTCCAGTCGTGCCTCCGTCATCGTGAACGTGCCCTGACCGTGCGTTTGTGAGCGCAGGTCTGTAGCGTACTGAAGCACCTCGGCCTGAGGCACTTCGGCCTCTATGACCGTTGTACCGTCACCCTGAGGAACCATCCCCTGAATCCGTCCCCGGCGACCGTTCATGCCACCCATTACGTCCCCTGCAGCGTCATCAGGCACCGTGACAGTTAGCGTCATGATCGGTTCCAGCAGAATCGGATCGGCCGCCCTGATGCCTTTCTGGAATGCATGAGAAGCGGCAATTTCGTAGCAAATACCCGACGAATCAACCGGGTGGGTACTCCCGCCCACCAGCGTGGTCTTAACGTCCACCACCGGGAACCCGGCGAGCACGCCCTCGTCCATGGCCTTGGAAACGCCCTTCTCTACAGCCGGGATGTACTCCCTCGGGACTGAACCACCGACCACTTTCGCCTGGAACTCGAAGCCTGCGCCCCTGGGCATCGGGCCAATTTCCAGCCACACATGACCGTACTGGCCGTGTCCACCGGACTGTTTTTTGTGTTTGTGCTCGACCCTGGCAGTTGACCTAACGGTCTCTTTGTAGGCGACTTTGGGCACCGCCAGGTCTACGTCGACGGCAAATTTGCGATTCATCTTTTCCATCGCCACAACGACGTGCGTGTCGCCTAGGCCACCGACAAGCAACTCTCCGGTGTCGGGCTATCGCTCAATTAAGAGCGTCGGGTCCTCCTCGGCAATGCGGGCCAGGGCGGTCGTCAACTTGTCCACGTCCGTCTTGGCGGTGGGGTAGACGGCCATGCGATAAATCGGGGTCGGGAACGCGGCACCGGCCAGCGTTACCGGGCGGTCCTTCTCTGTCAGCGTATGGCCAGTCTGTACGGAGTTGAGCTTCGAAACGGCTCCAATGTCGCCGGGCCCAAGCTCCGGAACGGCCTCGGTCTCCTTGCCTGTGACGACGAAAACCTGACCCACGCGCTCGTCCTCTCCCTCGCCCGAATTCCACACATGGGAGTCGCTCTTAAGCGTCCCTGCCATTACTCGAAAGTAAGAGAGCTCGCCCACGAACGGGTCGTCCGCCGCGCCCTGCTCCTCCGCCCGCTTGCCAGCCACCTCAGACGGCGACGGGAGCAAGGCGATTATGACGTCCGTTAACTCCTCTATCCCCGTGCCACTGGTGGCCATTCCGAATAGCACGGGAATGACGTCTCCCGATGCGACCGCTCTCTTGAGCCCGGAAGAGACATCCTCGGTCGACAGATCTTCCCCTTCCAGGTACTTGGTGGCGAGATCGTCATCGCTCTCGGCGACCGCTTAGACCAGTCTTTCGTAGGCCGATGCGACCCTATCTCCCGCTTCTGCTGGCGGGTTTGCCGCAAGTACGTCTTGCACCCCGGAAAACGAAGCCTCTGCTCCGACCGGGACGTTAATCGGCACGCACTCTCTTCCAAACGCCGTCGTTATGGAGTTCATAGTCCGGTCAAAATCCGCGTTCTCGCGGTCCATCTTGTTAACGAAGATGAGCCTGGACAGCCCGGCATTTTTCGCCATCTCCCAAGTCTGTACGGTACCTACCTCGACAACTGAGTGGGCGGAGACGACCTCGACGACTCCGTCGGCGACCCGCAAAGCAGACACAACGTCGCCACGGAAATCGGCAAAGCCGGGGGTGTCGAGAAGGTTGAGCTTGTGCCCACCAGATTTGACAGGAACCACAGACGTCTGGACGCTGGCAGTCCGATTAATCTCCACCGGTTCGTAGTCCGAAACGGTGGTGTCGTCGGTGGTATTGCCGAGCCGAGAGGTCTGCCCCGCCGCAAACAACATCGCCTCGGCGATCATCGTCTTGCCCGCCCCGCTGTGAGACAGCAGGGCCACGTTCCGCAGCTTATTCACGCCGAACTCAGCCATACTCGGTCCTCCTCGATCGAGCTAGCCTCGTACCCGGCGCGCCACCTTTTACAGGCCGGGCGAGGGTGGCGTCATTGCAGGGGCGGTCAGGAGGCGGCGCAATCCAACTTCGCCCGCCCTCTGCTTGCGGCAGTGCTCCGCACAGGGCCACAATTAAGAAATGACAACATCAACCATCGGCTTCATTGGTGGAACCGGCCCCGAAGGTCGCGGTCTCGCGCTCCGGTTTGCCCTGGCCGGGCTCAAGGTAATAATCGGCTCGCGCGACGAGGAACGAGCCAACGAGGCCGTCGCCAAAATCGCAGACAAAGCGCCGCCCGGCTCCATAACCGGTGCCCTGAACGACCCCGTGGCCGCCAACGCCGACGTCGTGTTCATCGCCGTTCCCTATGCGGGCCAGCGCCCCACACTCGAATCTCTCGGCTCCAGGTTGAACGGCAAGCTCGTCGTCACCGTCGTCGCCCCGGTCACCTTCAACGGCGGCGTTGCCAGTGCCCTGTCGGTGCCAGAAGGCTCGGCGGCGCTGCAAGCCGCGTCTCTGCTGCCTAACGCCAGGGTTGCCGCAGCGTTCCACAACGTAGCGGCCCGGGACCTGCTCCGACCGGATGCAACTGTCGACTCCGACGTGTTCGTATTTTCAGATGACGAGCAGACCACGGCCGAAGTCTCCGAACTGACCGCACTCATACCCGGTGCCAGGGCCATAAACGGGGGCGGCCTGGTTAACTCCCGCTACGCCGAAGACCTGACCGCTCTCCTCATGAACATCAACCGCATACACAAGGCCCACACTTCAATCCGCATAACCGGCATCTAGCCAGAAGCCGTTTCGCTCGCATAAGCATGAACTTCCCTTTTCGCTCGCTCGTAGTGGCCCTCCTAATGGCCCTCATAGGGGCCTTGCTGGTCGGGACGGCAATCGCGGCCGCGCCTCCCGGCGAGTCGGGTGAGCCGAAACCGGACGAGTCGGGGAGCCCGGTCCTCGATTCGCACTCGACCATCACCGTCCTCTACTCAGAGCACACAGTGTCGTTCTCGGACCGTATCGACTTCGTGCTTACGGCCGAGTCCGACAGCCCAATAACGGCGATAACGTTCTACTATCGGCTCGGCTCCCGCCCCATCTCGGTATACGGCTACCCGTCATTTCAGTCCGGCACCAGTGTCACCGCCGAGTTCTCCATAGACACCGGTCGGTCGGCGTACATACCCAGTGGAGTCCAGGTCGAGTATCACTACCTAATCGAAAATTCCGCCGGCCATATGCTCGAATCGGACACCCAGAGTTTTTTGTACTTAGACCCTGCGTTCGAATGGCAGACCATGACGCTGGCCAACATCGAGGTGCTGTGGCACGACCGCCCCGGCGACCGCGTCGAGGACGCCGCTGAGCAGGTCGACCGGCGACTGACCAACGTCCGCCAGGTCTTTGGCCTGGACTCCGCACCGGTGATGCGGGCGGTCATCCTCAACGACCAGGGCGAGGCTACACGCACCTTTCCGCCCATCAGCTCCGCGGCCACCGACAGCCACTTGTACGCCGGGTTCGCCTACGGTGAATACGACCTGTTCGTGCTCGTCGGCCTCGGTGTCGAAGGCATGGTGCACGAAATGACGCACCTTCTGTTGGACGAGGCCATCGTCTCGCCACTGAGCCGGGTGCCCGCCTGGTTCAACGAAGGCCTGGCAATGTACTTCGAGCAGGGGAATTTCGAAAGCGGCGGTTCGCGCACCGATCCCTCTGTGCTGTCGGCAGCGCGATCCGGAGATCTACTGCCCCTCACCGCTATGAGAGGCCAACCCGGTCGCCCCGCAGACGTTCGACTGTTCTATGCCCAGGCTCGCAGCCTGGTCCGCTACATGGTGGAAACCTACGGCGAGGACAAAATTTCCGCAGTGGTCAGCGCTCTCAGTTCGGGAACCCAGTTCGAAGACGCCGTCGCGAGCGCGTACGGGCGGCCTCCCGGCCTGATCGACGAAGAATGGCGCGTATCTATTGGTGCAGCCCCAACCAGCGTCTCCGATGCCTCGGCGACCTCCGTTCTGGAAGGTGTCGAGACGTCGGCACCGGTCGATCCTGACCCCCAGGTGCTAGGCAGCGACGGCTTCGAGCCATCTTTCGCGGTCGACCCCGGAACGTTCGGCACATCGTTGCTACTTGCTCTGGCGTTTGCCTTCGCCGCCGCCGTGACCGGCGGGGGCTGGCTGCTGCGTCGACGACGCACCGTCCCGGCGCTAGAGGGGGACGAGCCCGAGGGTTTCGATCCCCGTTTTGACACGCCTCCTTAAACGGGTCTAAACGCGCGAAATCCCAGTAGCCGTTGTGTGGCGTTTGAACATCCGTAACCCAACTGGTGTGCAAAAAGTGTGTGCTGAGCGTATCGATTGCTCATATATCTCAAAATTTAGGCGCTGGCCTGATTGCCGCGCGGCGGACCCCCGCCTAAAATGGCCCTCATGAAGTTACGCATTCTCGGCGTACACAACATGGAAAGCGAAGGCACCCACATGGCCGGGTACGTCGTCAACGACGTGCTCGCCCTGGACGCTGGCAGCACCTCTCGCTCGCTGTCTTTCGAAGAGCAGCGTCTCATTGACGCCGTGGTCATAACGCACGAGCACAACGACCACGTGCGTGACCTGCCCACGCTCAGGCACAACATCAGCTACGCGGGCGGCACCTTCGAACTGTACGCACTGCCCGAGACCCTCGAATATATCCTGGAACGCTACCTGCCCGAGTCCAAGGTACGCGGCGTGCCTCGAAACTCCGTCATCTCCACGGCGGTGGACGACGGTGACGAGTTCACAGTAGGCCAGCACAAAATCCAGGCGCTGCGTGTTCGCCACAGCGTTCCGGGTACCGGTTACCACGTCTCCGACGGCGAGGTTTCACTGTTCTACACCGGCGACACCGGGCCAGGACTGGGCAGCATCTGGAGAAGAATCGAACCCGACGCCGTGCTAATAGAGGTGACGTTCGGGGACGAAAACCATGAGACCGCAGACCGCCAGGGGCATCTCACCCCCTGCCTGTTGGAAGGCGAACTGAACGACTTCCATACGGCCAGGGGCTATTTCCCCAGGGCCATCGTTACCCACATGAACCCGCCCTGGGAGGCTACCGTCCGTAGTGAGGTGGCCGCCCTGGCAGAAAAAATGGGCGCCGACATCTCCGTCGCCAACCCCGGCGAAACACTCCACCTCAAGCCTGCTCGCCAATAAGCCTTGGCGAGCAGCCTCCCGGCCACATCAACCCGGCGCGCGGCATTCGTCTACTCCGACGCCCTGTCGCAGCACGTCCTCAGCGACACCCACCCCATGAAGCCCGAGCGGCTTCGATACACCCACGAACTTCTCCGGGCCTACGGCGCGTTCGAGCCCAACAACGCCCTGCTCGTCGAGCCCAGACCGGCCACAGACGTAGAGATCGCCAGCTACCACACCCCCGCGTACATCGAGGCCGTGCGTGCCTATGGGCGGGGGGATGTGCCCGAGAACGCGCCCCTGTTCAACTTCGGACCGGGCGACAACCCCGCCTACCGGGGCATCTTTGACGCATCGGCTCTCTCTACCGGGGCCTCTGTTGTCGCTGCCGAGATGCTAATGGAGGGCGACGTGCAGGCGGCTACAAGCATCTCCGGCGGCCTGCACCACGCCATGCCCGGCTACGCCTACGGTTTTTGCGTGTTCAACGACCCCGTAGTGGCCATAAAGGCTATGGTGGCGAAAGGGATGCGAGTCGCGTACATCGACATCGACTGCCACCACGGCGACGGCGTACAGAACGCGTTCTACGACACCGACCGGGTGATGACCATCTCCCTGCACGAGTCGGGCACCTACCTGTTTCCCGGCACCGGGTGGGCGCAAGAAACCGGTGCGGGCAAGGGCCGGGGGTACTCGGTAAACCTGCCTCTGTACCCATATACGACCTCTGATACGTACCTATGGGCCTTCAGGGAAGTCGTCCCGCCGCTCATCGAGCGGTTCGCCCCGGACATACTTGTGACCCAGTTAGGCATCGACACGCACTATAGAGACCCCATTACCCACCTTGCCCAGACGGTGCAGGGCTTTTCGGACGTTGTCCGGCTCTTCGCCGACATGCCCTACCCCTGGCTAGCGCTGGGAGGGGGAGGCTACGACCTGCAAGCCGTCGCTCGTTGCTGGGCACAGACCTTCGCCATAATGTCCGGACAGGAGCTTTCGGAAGAAATCCCCGAGCCATACGCAAGCGACCACGACATCTCCTCCCTCTACGACCCCGACGACCTGCCAATCAAAGACGACGTGCGCCGCGAGGCCCGCACCTACGCCGAAAACGGCGTGCTGGCTCTGCACGGCCTCATATTCCCCACGCACGGCATTCGTACGGCATGAGGTACGACGTAGTCGTGGTTGGCGGAGGCTCGGGCGGTGCCGTCATGGCGGCGAGGCTGTCCGAAGACCCCACGCGCTCGGTCCTTTTGCTCGAAGCCGGTCCCGACTACCAGCGCCCCGAAGAATTGCCCGAAGACGTCCGATACGGCTACGGCACCAGGGCAGGGCACGTTGCATCCAGCCACGACCTGTGGGGCTACGAGGCTAGGCTCACAGGCCAATCCAGCTCGCACATCCCCAGGGGCAAGGTCATGGGCGGCAGCTCCGCCATCAACGCCCTCATCTTCCTGAGAGGCCTGCCCGAAGACCACGACGCCTGGGTCGAGGCCGGGGGCGACGACTGGTCGTACCAATCCATGCTGCCCTACCTGCGCCGCATCGAGTCCGACCGCGACTACTCCGGTGATTTGCACGGCACCGAAGGGCCTATCCCCGTACGACGATTCCCACCCGAAGAGCTAACGCCCGCGCAGGCCGCGTTTCACCGGGCCTGCCTCGATCTCGGATTCGCCGATTCGCCCGATCATAACGACCCGGAGTCCACCGGAGTCGGCCCTCTGCCGCTCAACCTGAACGGGTGCGAGCGAGTCAGCGCCGCCGTCGCCTACCTCGCCCCTGCGAGGCACCGAGTCAACCTGACGATACGGGGCGATTGCCAGGTGCGGCGAGTGCTCTTCGATGGGCAAAAGGCAACCGGAGTCGAGGTCAATAGCGGCGGCGAGCGATTCTCCGTAGAGGCGGGCGAAGTCGTCCTGGCGGCCGGGGCCATCGCCACGCCGCAATTGCTAATGCTGTCAGGGGTGGGCCCGGCCGACGAGCTAAGTCGCCACGACATACCTGTGGTGGGTAATCTGGCCGGCGTCGGGAAGAACCTGCAAGACCACCCTGTATTTCTCACCATTCATCGCACGCTCCTCGGCTACGAACTGGAGGGGTTAGGACCGTGGATGCAGATGTGCCTGCGCTTCACCGCGACCGGCTCCCCGCACCGCAATGACCTGATGCTGACTATGGGCTCATACGCCGGTGCTACCAAACGTGCCGAGGCCGTTGACCAACTGGTCGGCGTCTACATTGGCGGCATCCTCCAGCACTCCGAGAGTCGGGGTCAGCTCACACTCGCGTCCGCCGACCCAACCGACAACCCGGTGCTCGACTACCGGTTCCTGGAAACCGAATTTGACGTGGAACGGGCACGCGAAGTGGTCCGCGTCTGCGTCGAAGTGGGAAAACATCTCGCTTTTGCCGGGTTGATAGACCAGCGCATCGAGCCCGAAGACGCCGACATCGATACCGACGAAGCCTTTGGGGACTGGCTGATGACGAACGCCCAGACCGGCCACCACGTCTCCGGCACCTGCCGCATGGGCCCGGCGTCCAGCGACGAATCGGTGGTGGACGGGGAAGGCCGCGTCCACGGACTTCAGAGCCTGCGCATCGCCGACGCCTCCGTCATTCCACAGCTCCCCCGCGCCAACACAAACGTGCCCACCCTCTCCCTGGCAGAGCGCATCGCCGACTACATGCTCGGCGAATAGCCGCGCACTCACCGTCCCCGATGTGGGAACGGCGAGAAGCCGGGCCAAAAAGTAGGGGCGCTTCCTCAATGAGAAAGCGCCCCCAGGCTCTTCGAACCAGAACTAGCTAGCTAAACCTCTTTGAACTCGCCCTCTATGGTGCCGTCCTCAGAGTCGTCATCGCCAGTGCTGCCATCTTGAGGGCCGCCATCCGAATCGGCGTCGGGGCCACCTTCGGCGGCAGCCCCTGCTGCGGCGGCCTGCTCTGCGTAGACGGCCTGTCCAACCTTCTGAGTTACTTCCTGTAGCTCCTGCACGGCCACGTTAATGCGGCCGGTGTCGTCCGCTTCGAGGGCGCTTCGGACCTCCGCAACCTTCTCGTTTATCTCAGCCTTCTGCTCCTCGGACACGACGTCCGGGTTGTCGGCGATCATCTTCTCGGCCCCGTGGGCAGCGCCCTCGGCCTCGTTGCGCGTCTGCACCGCCTTGCGCCGCTCTTCGTCCTCGGAGGCATGCGCTTCGGCGTCCTTGACCATCTGCTCAATCTCGGTATCGGAAAGGCCCGACGAAGCTGTAATAGTTATCTTCTGCTCTTTGCCGGTGCCCTTGTCCTTGGCCGACACGTTCAAAATGCCGTTGGCATCCAGGTCGAACGTCACCTCAACCTGCGGTGTTCCTCGCGGAGCCGTCAGTATGCCGTCGAGCATGAACCGGCCGATGGTCTTATTGTCCCCGGCATTAGCCCGCTCGCCCTGCAGCACATGAACTTCGACGCTCGTCTGGCCATCGGCGGCCGTCGTGAACGTCTCACTCTTAGCTGTAGGAATGGTGGTGTTACGAGGTATGAGCGGGGTGGTAACCGCGCCCATCGTCTCAATTCCGAGGGTGAGCGGGGTGACGTCCAGCAGCAACAGGTCCTGCACGTCGCCCTGCAACACGCCGCCCTGAATGGCAGCGCCCATCGCCACCACCTCGTCCGGGTTAACGCCCTGGTTGGGCTCCTTGCCAAACAGATCCACAACGGCCTTCTGAACTGCGGGCATTCTGGTCATGCCACCTACGAGTATTACTTCGTCGATCTCAGACGAAGCGA
>CAUZIR010000036.1:0-10601 GCA_963579815.1 Dehalococcoidia bacterium | reverse complement strand
TCTGGATCTTGCCGGTTCTTTCCGAAGCCATGGTTGGTTCCTTCCTACTGATCGGCACTGAGTCAGGCGACATATGGCCCGACGGTTGCCTCAGGGTAACGCGACCTGCGACCGCGCCCGTTAGCCCTCAGTTGCTGCGAAGCTTCGTAGCGCGCCATTTTCGGGGAGCGGAGGTCCCGGGTTCGAATCCCGGCACCCCGACTACCTTCTGTTTGGGAAGTATAAGGGCCCTAACGGTGTGCTCCAAGTGGAGAAGCAGAGGTTCTTTTGCCATGGTCCAGTCCCGAAACCCTTGCCAGGAGCATGAGAGGGTCGTTCTACCTCTTCTTACCCCGTGACATACAAGACCGTCTTGTGTCACAGGTGTAGTTCGACTCTCCCTCGTCTCCACCATCAGCTGAGGGGTGTTGCGGAGACGGGGGAGGAGGGGTTAAGGCATGGGCTCAGACGCCAGCCGATGCGGCCGAGCGGACATAATCGAACGTCGTAAGCCCGAGACAGTGGGGTACGTGTACACGTACCTCTTCAAATAGTGGTGCGCCACCAAGCCGCAAGGGAGGGCCTTACCGTCCGGCCAAGACCAATGAAGAGACAAAACAGGAGACTACTAACTGTGTTTGGAGTTACTGGGGGATCGACGGTTAGATCAGTTACCGGACACGATGTCTAAGCTGGCAATCTCCATCACCGACGATAGCACCGTCGACTCTCCTACGACCAAAAGTGATTGGGCCGTGCTCGGGCCCGCGAAGCATGGGATGGAATGACCGGGAACGGACCTACGAACGCCCGCTTGGGAGACCACCATCTCTTATACGGGCTGCTCACTTCGTGAGTGTTCAGGCCTATTTAGTCCGACAGCAAATCCGACAGCAACGCAGTGGCATCCCGGCGAACTTTCACGTACAGAATGCAGCCCTGTTAACTGCATTACGTACCTGCTCGAACGCCACCGTACGGTAAGATTCGGATTTAGGATCATGTGCTCGAAAGAGCGTGCGGGTTCGAGTCCCGCCTTCCCCACCAGCCAGACTCCCCGCCGCACGCCCCGTGCCGCCTACGCCAGCGTCGCGCTCACGCTCAGCTCCACGTTGCCCGCCATCGCGCCGGAAATGGGGCATCCGTCTTTCGCGCCCTCTGCGGCCTCGGTAAAAGCGGCCTGGTCGATACCTGGCACAGTTCCCTTCACCGTAAGCGCGCTCGACTTTACGTAGAAGCCGCCGCCATCTTTGGGGGCGAAGGTGACCTCGGCGCTCACTTCCAGTCGCTCCGGGGGCGTTCCGGCCTTGCCTAGCCCCGCCGACAGGGCCATGCAAAAGCAACTCGCGTGAGCGGCCGCCACCAACTCTTCGGGGCTCGTCTTGCCACCGGGCTGCTCGGTCCGCGCCGCCCAGCTCACTCCCAAGTCGGAGAAGGCCCCACTGCTCGTCGCGCTCACCACGCCGCTACCAGACATCAGGTCGCCCTGCCAAACCGCTTCTGCTCGTCTTACTGCAGCCATAATCTTCCTCCAACTCATACGCAGTTTTTAGGCTCCAACCCCCTCCGAATACAGGGGTATGAAGGCCGCCAGAGGGCCGCATGCTACCACATGGTGTGCCCGCCAGAAGATACGCTTTAGCCGCATGGGCAAGGGCCGGACGGCGCATTAGGCTGCCCATCGTCCTGCTATACTTAAACGTCATGGAAGCGTCCCGCATCCGCAACTTCTGCATCATCGCCCACATCGACCACGGCAAGTCGACGCTGGCGGATCGCCTATTGGCCGACACCGGCACCGTCGACCCGCGCGATTTGCAAGAGCAACACCTCGACTCCATGGACCTGGAGCGAGAGCGCGGCATCACCATTAAGGCCCAGGCGGTGCGACTCAATTACAGTCCGGACAATGGCGAAACCTACCAGCTAAACCTCATCGACACGCCGGGCCACGTCGACTTCACCTACGAAGTGTCCCGCGCCCTCGCCGCCTGTGAAGGCGCGCTGCTCGTCGTCGATGCAACCCAGGGCATCCAGGCTCAAACCCTCGCCAACGTCTATCTGGCTCTAGAAAAAGACCTGACCATCATCCCGGTCATCAACAAAACCGACATGATCGCCGCCGAGCCACTCCGGGTCGCACGCGAGGTGTGCCAGACCTTCGGTTTCGACGAAAGCGAAGTCATCTACGCATCCGGCAAGACCGGCGTTGGGGTGCCAGAGCTTCTCGACGCCATCGTCGAGCGCGTACCGCCCCCTTCAGGCGACGCGGAAGCGCCCTTGAAGGCACTCATATTCGATTCCAAATACGACTCGTACAAGGGCGTCATGGCCTATGTGCGAGTGTTCGAGGGGTCAGTCCCCTCGGGTGCGAAAATCCGCGTCATGGGCAAAGGGACCGTTGGTGACTCTCTAGAGATAGGCGTTTTCGCCCCCAAAGAAACGCCCGTAAAAGGCCTGCACGTGGGCGAAGTGGGCTACGTCGCCACCGGGTTCAAAAAAGTCGGCGACGCGCCGGTCGGCGACACCATCACTCTCGTCAATCACGGAGCTTTAGAGCCATGGGACACCTACGAACCCATGAAGCCGATGGTCTTCGCCGGGCTCTACCCGTCCGACGGCGAGTCATACTCCGACCTGCGTGAAGCCCTGGAGCGACTCGTGCTCAACGACGCCGCGCTGGTCTACGAGCCGGAACACTCCGTCGCGTTGGGCCCCGGCTACCGGTGCGGGTTCTTGGGCCTGCTGCACATGGACATCGTGCAGGAACGCCTCGAACGCGAATACGAACTCTCACTGCTGGCCACGGCCCCTAGCGTTGCCTACAAAGTCATCTTGACCGACGAAACCGTAGTGGAGGTCGAGAACCCCGCCGACATGCCTGCCCCGCAGAACATCGCCGAGGTGCACGAGCCCTGGCTGAACCTGACCATACTGGTGCCCGACAGCTACATAGGGCCGGTAATGGACCTCGTCACCGGCAGGCGGGGCGAAATGAAGCGGATGGAGTACATCCAGAGTGGCGACGCCAGCGCCGACACCAGCGCCGTTGGCCTCGCAATAGCGCAGGGCCAGCGGGTGATGCTCGAATACGCCGTGCCCCTGTCTGAAGTGCTGATCGACTTCGCCGACCAGCTCAAGTCCCGCACCCAGGGCTACGCGTCTATGGACTACTCTCTCGCCGAGTACCGAGTCGGCAAGCTGGCCAAGGTAGACATCCTCGTCAGCGGTAACCCGGTAGACGCACTATCGATCATCGCCCACCGCGACACCGCCTACCAGCAGGGCCGCGACCTGGTCGCCCGCCTGAAAGAGCTTATTCCCAGGCAACTATTCGAAGTTCCCATCCAGGCCGCCATAGGCAACAAAATCCTCTCCCGTGAAACAGTTAAGGCACTGCGCAAAAACGTGCTGGCCAAGTGCTACGGCGGCGACGTGTCACGCAAACGCAAACTCCTAGAGAAACAGGCCAAGGGCAAAAAGCGCATGAAGCGCGTCGGCAGCGTCGAGATCCCACAAGAGGCGTTCCTGTCCATCCTCAAGGTCGAGCGCTAGCAAGCTCCCTCTCCGGCCCAACCGCTTCTGGCCAACTGCTTTGCCCCCGGCCGCGTCGCGAGCCCCTGTCCCTCCTGCGTCGCGGGCGCGCCCCTGATACCATGAAAGTGGCCGTGCTAGGCGGGGAGCTAGCGGTGCCCTGCACTCGCAATCCGCTTTAGCGAGGCTGAATTCCCCTCGGAGGTTTCCCTTCCGAGTCCACTGTCCCCGGACGTCGGTGTTGAAAGCCGGGTCCTGCGCGGCGAAAGCCTGTGAACCCCGTCAGATCCGGAAGGAAGCAGCGGTAAGCAGAATCTTTCGGGTGCCGTGGGTCCACCTGGCTCGAGCCGGCCCCGACGGTCATGTCTCAGGAGGAGATCGAAACAGGGGTGCACGGCCACCTCACAAGTCTTTTCATGATGCGCGATACTCTGTGGCCATGGGGTCAACGACCCGTAAAAAGTTGAACACCAGACCCAAGCGATCTCTCGGCCAGAATTTCTTGGTCGACGTATCGGTCGCCCTGAAAGTTGTCGACGCCCTCAACGTTGCGCGGTCGGACTATGTCATAGAAGTCGGGCCGGGCCGTGGGGCTCTCACAGGCGCGCTGGCGAAGCGTTCCGCCCGCCTGACGGCCATCGAAATGGACGACATCCTCGCGCCGGAACTGGCCCGCCAGTTTTATCGCGACTCAACTGTGACCATAGTCCACGACGACGCCCTGGAAATCGATCTCTCGGCCCTGGTCAAGCCGGACGTGCCCTACAAAATGGTCGGCAACTTGCCCTACAACGTCGCCTCGCCAATTATCCGCCGGTTCCTCACCGCCGCTCACCGACCAGAGTTAATGGTGGTCATGCTCCAGCGCGAAGTAGCAGAATCAATGGCGGCCACGCCAGGGAATATGACCTACCTATCGGTAGAAGTGCAGCTGCGGGCCTCAGTTGACCTCCGTTTCCAGGTCCACCCGACCGCGTTCCAGCCCGAGCCGAAGGTCACCTCCACCGTGGTCGCCCTCACCCCCCACGTCCGACCCCCACTGGAGCTGGACTCGGAGGAACGGTTCCTTAAACTGGTGCGAGCCGGGTTCTCGGCCCGGCGCAAGCAATTGCACAACAGCCTCAGCCGAGGGCTCGCCCCAAAACAGCAACTAGAGGCAATAGTGAACGTACCGGCGGCGGTACAGGCGATGCTGCAAGCGTCCGGCATCGACGGCAAACGCCGTGCCCAGACGCTATCTCTGGAAGAGTGGGCGGCCCTGTACCGAGCGTGGCCTAACCCTGGGAGTGGGCAGGGCGCAGGGCAATGAGCGACGTACGAGTACTGGCACCCGCCAAAATCAACCTGACACTAGAAGTGCTGGGCAAGCGGGCCGATGGCTACCACGACCTGGCGTCGATCATGGTCGCGGTCGATCTCGCCGACGAAGTCACGCTATCGCAAGGCGACGGCGTGGCGCTGGAGTGCGACGTGCCGGGCCTGTCCGGCCCCGACAACCTTGCACTCGTGGCCGCCGAGAGGCTGCGTAACCAGACGGGCACAAGCGCAGGTGTCAACATAACCCTAGCCAAGAACATACCGGAGGCGGCGGGACTGGGCGGCGGCTCCAGCGACGCGGCCGCCGTGCTGATCGGCCTGAACCGCCTGTGGAACCTGGGCATGTCGGCCGAAGATTTGACTCCAATTGCGGTCGAGCTAGGCTCGGACGTGCCGTTTTTCCTTTACGGAGGCACGGCAATGGTGCAGGGCCGCGGAGAGATCGTCCGACCCCTCCCGGCCGCAGACATCAAGCACGCCCTCGTTCTTTCCCCCGACATCCACGTCGATGCCAAGACGGCGACGCTATTCGGCCTCCTTGGCCCTGGCGTACCCACCCGGGGCGCACTCACGCGCAAACTTGAAGCCCGAATTCGAGGCGGGGGCGACGTGCCTCCGCAGTTCCTGTACAACCGTTTCGACGACGTCTCCGACGAGGCATACCCGGCACTATCGGAGTACAAGGAAGCCCTGGCCGCAATGGGTGCGACGGAGATTCACCTGTGCGGGGCAGGCCCATCCATGTTCACGCTAGTGGACCGAAGAGAAGTGGGCACAACGCTGGAGCTACTGCTAAAGCACCGGTACGGCTGGCGCTCCCACCTCGTCTCGCCCACAACCCCGGTGCAGTGGCCGTCTTGATCACGTCACACACCCCGTTGCAACGGAAACTCAACGGGACCGCCGCATGAATGACGCCGTCTTCGCCGGGGCGTTTCTCGGCATGCTCATGGCCTCCATATTCGTGGGCGTAGGCGCCATCATCCTGCTGCCATACGTGAACCCCAAATCGCCGACCATCCAACTGCTCGCGAACAGGGGCGGCAATTCAACAAGGTTCGTCATGATCGTCCTGGCGTTCTACCCGGCATGGGCCGCCATAGGAGCGGCCACCGGTCTCATTCTTGTGGCCATCGAACGAGGTGCCCCGGGAGATGGTCTGGGCAGCCCTAACCTCGCTTTCACCGCAGCGCTGGTGGGCTTCTCCATTATCATCACTGCCCCCCTCATCTACCTCTTGCGCAGGTCGGCTATTGCTGTGGCAGTCATGGGGCTGTCGTTCGCCGGTATCTTCGGCTGGGCACTGCCGCATTTCGCCAGCTAAACTGGGCGAGCGAGACCGGCGCGGCGCGCTTTCAACTAATTGACGGAGCCTGGCCCTGGAAGGTCAGGCGGAGTACGAGGGTGACAGGACCATAAGACAGCTACTGCCGACACGAACGCCGGTCCTGGAAGAAGAGTGGATCGCCCTCGACCTTGAAACGACCGGCCTTTCGCCCAAATCAGAGGCGATCACAGAGGTCGGTGCCGTTCGGTTCCGGGGGGACGAGCAACTCGACACCTTCGAGACCTTCGTCAACCCGGAGCGCAAACTGAGCGACTTCATCGTCGGCTACACGGGCATTACCCAGGCCGACGTGGACTCAGCCCCCCTGTTCTCCGAAGTCATCCCCGAGCTCTCCGCCTTCATCGGAGGCGCTCCCGTAGTCGGCCACAACGTCGGGTTCGACCTCGGCTTTTTGGCCGCCGGGGGGCTCCGTCTGGCCAACCCCACCTCCGACACCTGGGACCTGGCCTACGTACTCCGGCCCGGCGCTTCGGCCTACGCTCTCGCAAAAATCGCCGCCGAGTTAGGCGTCAGCCACGACCGGCCGCACAGGGCGCTGGAAGACGCCATCGTCACCGGCCAACTGTTCGTCGCGTTGGTAAAAGAAGCAGCCGACCTGGAGTTGGACGTGCTGACAGAGATCGAGCGGGCAGCGCGCCGGTCCAACGCGAGGCTCTCTTACGTCGTCACCGGCCTGGCGGAGCAGCGCCTGTCCGAACTAGCCGCCGGACGGGCGAGTGGCGAAGCTCCAACCATCGGGTTCGATCTTGCGTCCATCAAGGCTCGCATCCAAAGACCACCTGCTCTCAGGCCCAAACGCGAGCCGCAGCCTATCGACGTGGAGCAGGTCGCCGCAATGCTGGGAGAGGACGGCGCCCTGGCCGAGGCCCTGCCCGGCTTCGAACATCGCCCCGAGCAAGTGGCAATGGCCCGCGCGGTCGCCGAGGCGGTGAACACGGCCGCTGCCGGGGGCAATGGACGGTTGATAGTCGAAGCGGGCACAGGCGTGGGCAAGTCGCTCGCGTACCTGCTTCCCGCGGTGCTGTTCGCGCTAAAGAACGACGCCAGGGTCGTGGTCTCCACCAACACCATCAACCTGCAAGAGCAGCTCCTGAGCAAAGACGTGCCCGCCCTGGTCGCGGCGCTGAAGGCCGCCGACATCGATGGCGCAGACCCGGACGACCTGCGGGCCACCCAGCTCAAAGGTCGGTCGAACTACGCATGCCTGAACCGGCTGCTCAGGTTGCGGGCCAGCGAGTCGCCGACGGAGCACGAGGCTCGCATGCTGTCCAAGCTGCTCGTATGGCTGCACACTACCCGCACCGGTGACCGGTCGGAGTTGAACCTCGGCAGGCGAGACGTGGCTGCGCCGTGGGACCGCCTCTCGGCCCAGGGGGCGAGCGACTGCAACGGCGTATCCGGGACCTGCTTCCTGCGGGCCGCCCGGGAGCGTGCCGCGTCTTCGCATCTTGTAATCGTCAACCACGCGCTACTCATGGCGGACCTGGCGACCGACAACTCGATCCTGCCAGAGCACGACCTGCTCATCATCGACGAAGCGCACCACTTAGAAGAGTCGGCCACCCGGCAGTTGGGGTTCGAGATGAGCCAGCCCGCCATGCAGGACCACCTGACAGCTATATCCGGTGACGGCGGGCTGCTATCGACCGCGGTCACGCTAGTGAAGGCCGAGACCGTGGCCGACAGCCGTCGACAGACGGTGCAGA
Source organism: Dehalococcoidia bacterium (assembly GCA_963579815.1). Lineage (GTDB taxonomy): Bacteria > Chloroflexota > Dehalococcoidia > Lucifugimonadales > UBA2962 > CAUZIR01. The sequence continues at coordinate 2,717 of CAUZIR010000036.1, read as the reverse complement.
AAGTCGCCGACGACACCGCCGCCATGGCACCAAAAGTGCGTGAGGCGCTGGCCCAACTGCTAACCGGCATCGGCAGCATCGCCGACGATAACGGCCCCGATAGCCGTCCCAATGACCGCAAAGGGGGTGGCCGAGCGCAGGACATTCGTATCACCAGCGCCACTCGCGCCCAGCCCGCCTGGTCAGAGCTGGAGGTGAAGTGGGAGAAGGTCGACGTGGCCCTGGCCGAACTGTCCGGCGCGCTAACGCATCTTCTGACCGCCCTGGACGAACTGGACCAGGCCGATCTGCCGGGCTACGAGGGTGTGCTGGTCGAGGCCGCAGAGCTTTCCCAGTCCAACGACCAGATACGCGCCCGCCTCTCAGAGTTCTTTCCCCACCCGAACAAGGACTCCGTTTACTGGATGGCCAGGTCGTCTCGGTCCGGGAGGTCTGGTCGACATGCGGACATATCGCTGAACGCCGCACCCCTGCACGTCGGTGACACCCTGGAAGAGATGGTCTACTCCCGCACCGGCACAGTGGTGATGACCAGCGCCACCCTGGCCGCCGACGGAAAGTTCGACCACCTCGTCGATCGCACCGGCTTCGAAGACGCCGAGCACCTTCTGGTGGGCTCGCCGTTCGACTACCCCAACGCCGCGCTTGTCTTTCTGCCGAGCGACGTACCCGAGCCCTCTTCGTGGGCGTACCAGGGAGCGGTCGAGCAGGCCATCATCGACGCGGCCATCGCAGCGGGGGGTCGGGCAATGGCGCTGTTCACGTCGTACGCCTCGCTGCAGCAAGCCGCCCAGGCCGTAAAACCCGCACTCGCCCCCCATGGCATCAACGTGCTCGCCCAGGGCTCCGACGGCACGCCGCACCGCATCGTCGCCGAATTTCTGGCAAACCCAAAGTCGGTTATTTTAGGCACCTCCAGCTTTTGGGAAGGGGTCGACTTGGCCGGTGAGTCGCTCCAGGTGTTATTGGTGGCCCGGCTGCCGTTCTCTGTACCGACAGACCCCATCTTCTCGGCCCGCTCGGAGCTGTTCGAAGACTCTTTTCGCCAATACGCCGTGCCCGAGGCCGTCCTGAAGCTGCGCCAGGGCTTTGGCCGACTTATCCGAACCAGCAGCGACAAGGGCGTGGCGATAATCCTGGACCGTCGTATCGTCTCCAAGGGCTACGGCAAGACGTTCGCCAGGTCATTGCCACCGGCGACGTTCACCCAACTGCCCCTGGACGAAATCCCCAACGCCATCCGGGATTTTCTGGACAAGTAGCCCCCGGTGCTAATTCCCCTACCCGGCCCGCTGGACCTGGACGCCACGCTGGACAGCGGGCAGGCGTTCCGCTGGAATCGCCGGGGCGACGGCTTCGAAGGGGTCGTCGGCAACTCGGTCGTGTCACTCAAGACCGCCGGGGACGGCCTAGAGTTCTCCTCCGCGCCCGAGCCTGAAGCTGCGGTGCGCCAGCGTCTAATCGAGTACCTGGCGCTGGACATCGACCTGGAAAACGTCTACCGGGTCATCCGCACCGACGAAGAGATCGGCGCGTCCATCGACGCGTTCCGGGGCATGCGGGTGCTGCGGCAGGACCCGTGGGAGTGCCTGGCCTCGTTCATCTGCTCGTCCAACTCAAACATCGGGCGAATACGGCGCAACATCGAAGACATCTCAGTGCTCTGCGGCGAGCCCATAAAAGCCGACGGGGTCGAGCCAATCAGGGCCGCCAGGCACGCCTTCCCCACGCCCGAACGGCTGGCATCCGTCGGTCCCGGGCCGCTCAGGGACCTGAAGCTGGGCTACCGGGCTAAATACCTGCACGAGACCGCCGTCATGGTCGCCGAGGGTCGGGTGGCCCCTCTGGCGCTCAGGGAGACAGACTACGAAGAGGCGCTCGACCAATTGACCCGGCTGCCGGGGGTCGGCGACAAAGTGGCAAACTGCGTCGCGTTGTTCTCCCTGGAAAAGCCCGAAGCCTTCCCGGTAGACGTGTGGATCCACCGGGTATTGGAAGAGACGTACCCCTCTGAAATCCGTGCATTTCGGCGCAGTCTGCTGCGCCGGTCCGGGCCGAACCGGCCGACGGCAGGCAAACGCAAGGACGGGGCCATCGTGGCGCGGGACCGGTTAAGAGAGTGGGCGCAGGAACGCTTCGGTCGGTACGCCGGGTGGGCCAACCACTACCTGTTTCATTCTCGTCGCAGCCGAGCCTAACGGGCTATGAGGTTCGCCCGGACCTGTAGCGCCAGCGTTTCGATGGCGTTCTGCGTCATAAATGGCTCAGCACCGTCCGGTGCCGTGGTGTTGAACGAAACCACGTAGGCCTCGTTACGGAACCCGAGCACGCTGCCGATGCCCTCGTAGTTCAACGTAACGGCGTAAGAGCCGGGGCCCATCTCGCCCTCAATCAGCTCTGCACCGGGCAGAACCGTGTCTCGCATCGACCTGATCTCCCCAGAAATGGGCTCGTGAAAACTGGCGGCGTCCTCGCTCGTGGCGAATTCCATGACCACTAGGTTCAACAACGGGCCAGCCTGTGACAGGACGGCTGGATCGGCAGGGTCGCCGGGAATATCCGGCGTCACGAACCCGATCACGCACATCGCGGTGAACGGGTCGTCACCAGCACCCGAGTTCGGGTTCGGGTCGGCCTGAGTGACATCGTCTCGGCCTGCGGCTTCGGCCACTTGTGCCAGGTCCAAAAAGCCGGCACACGTCTTAAAATCGGGCCTC
>CAUZIR010000035.1:0-10630 GCA_963579815.1 Dehalococcoidia bacterium | reverse complement strand
CACCGGTACCAGCAGTCCATCTGGAACGGCCACCGCTATGCCGATGTTCACCCGTCCCCGGAGGATTATGTGGTCGCCCCCCCAGCGGGCATTAAACATGGGGTGCTCGTGCAATGCCCTCGCCGCCGCCGAGACCGCGAAGGCGAGGTAGGTGATGGAGTGCCCACTGTCCGCCCGGAACCTCTCTTTGATCTCGTCGCGCAACGCCACCAGGCCGGTCAAGTCCACCTCGACCGTGGACCAGACATGGGGGATTTCCGAGGCGCTGCGCACCATGTTGTCGGCAATCATTTTGCGCACCGGCGTCACCGGGACGCGCCGGTCGCCGGGGCCATCGCTCGCCTCTTGCTCCCCTGCGTAGCCCTCCACGTCCTTGCGTGTTACCCGTCCGCCGATGCCGGATCCCCTAACCTTTGGTAGGTCGATGCCCCGCTCCTGTGCCAATCGCCGAACAGCAGGTGAGTAGCGGCCCGGCGACCCCGATTTGCCAGGCGGCGGCTGATCGCCCTGTTGGGGGACGTTGGCCGCGCCCGTGGGGCCGACCGCCACGCCCTGGATGAGCGAGCCCAGCGTGTCGGCCGGTTTCGCCGGGGCGCCAGCTATTTGGCCTATTTGGCCTTCGTCAGCATCAATTTCGGCGATTACGGCACCTATGGGCAGGGTCTCGCCTTCCGGTGCCACTATCCGGGCAATTACTCCAGCCACCGGGGACGGCATCTCCATGTTCACCTTGTCGGTGATGACCTCTACGAGCGGGTCGTACTTGCGCACCCGGTCGCCCACCGAGACCAGCCACTTGCCGATCACGCCCTCTGTGACCGATTCGCCTACCTGGGGTAGCTCGACCTGGAACACCATCAGTAGGCCGCCAGGTCCCGAATCGCCGTGGCGATCTGGTCGGAGCTAATCATGAACTGGGCCTCCAGCGGCGGGCTGAACGGCATCGCCGGGACCTCCGGACCTGCCAGGCGGCGCACCGGGGCGTCGAGGTGGTCGAAGGCGTGCTCGGCCACTATGGCCGCCACCTCTCCGCCGATCCCCAGCGCCTCGGTGTCTTCGTGCACGACGAGTACGCGACCGGTCTTACGAGCAGCGTCGAGGATGGCCTCCCGGTCGAGCGGCCTGAGCGTTCTTAGGTCGAGAAGTTCCACGCCGATACCCTCGTCGGCCAGCGCCCGTGCGGCCTCAGCACAGTGGTGCAGCATGAGCCCGTAGGTAATCACCGTGACATCGTCACCCGACATCTTCACATCAGCCCGGCCCAGGGGAAGCGTGTAGTCACCGTCCGGCACCTCGCCTTTGACCAGTCGATAGGTGCGTTTGTGCTCCAAAAATATGACCGGGTCGTCGTCCCGAATGGCGGACTTTAGCAGGCCCTTTGCGTCGTACGGCGTCGCCGGTGCCACCACCTTCAGGCCCGGCGTGTGGGCAAAATATGCCTCTGGGCTCTGGGAGTGGAACAGCCCGCCTCGTACACCGCCACCGTAGGGCGCGCGCAGCACCATGGGCACGTGCATTTTGCCGTCGGTCCCGTAGCGAGCGCGGGCCGCCTCGCCGACAATCTGGTTGAAGACGGGCCAGATGAAGTCGGCGAACTCTATTTCGGCAATGGGGCGCATTCCGTGCATCGCTGCGCCCATCGCCACGCCTGCAATGGATGACTCGGCCAGGGGCGTGTCGATCACGCGCTCGGGGCCGAACTCCTGCAAAAAGCCGTCGGTGGCCAGGAAGACGCCGCCGCGCACGCCGATGTCCTCACCCAGCACGAAGACGGCTTTGTCCCGGACCATCTCCTCGCGCATGGCCTCTCTAACGGCCTCTATTACGGTCATTTCTGGCATAGCGATTATCCGGTGTTCAACAACAATTAAGAGTGCTTAATCTGCGTACACGTGATCGTAAAAAGTAGCAGGGTCTGGCAGCGGGGCGGCCTCGGCGAGGTCGGTGGCCTCGTCGACCTCGCGCATTGCGGCGTCGGCAATTTCGGCGTCGCCAGCCTCGTCCAACACGTCGGACGCCATCAACTGGGACCGCAGGGCCTTGATAGGGTCGCGCTTAAGTGCGGCCTCAAGCTCCTCGGCACTACGGTAGCGCGTGTGGTCGTCGTCGCCGGTGTGGGGCCTGAAGCGCTCGACCATCACCTCGATCAGGGTCGGTCCGTCGCCCGCCCTGGCGCGTGCGGCGGCTGCGGCCGTGACTTCGTAGACCGCAGCTACGTCGGTGCCGTCCACCGTCACGCCCGGCATGCCGTAGCCCGCCGCGCGGGAGGCGACGCTGTCTATGGCCATCTGCTGGCTCACCGGCACGGAAATGGCATAGCCGTTGTTTTCGCACACGAAAATGATCGGCACGGTGTGCACTGCGGCGAAGTTCATGGCCTCATGGCAGTCGCCCGTGCTCGACGCCCCATCACCAAAGTAAACGGCGGCCAGCGCGTCACTGCCCTGCATGCGCATAGCCAACGCCGCGCCGACGCCCTGCGACAGGTGGGTGGCCACGACGTTCGAGAGGTTGACCAGTCCGAGTTCCGGCATGGCACCCTGGCTGGGGAACTGGCGCGCGCCGCTCATGGGCTCACCGGCCCTGGCCATGTACGCCAGCATTATCTGGGCCGGGGTCATGCCAACCGACATCATCACGCCCAGGTCGCGGTAATACGTGTAGAAAAGGTCCGTGCCTGGCCGCAGCGCCGCGACGGTGGCGACCTGGGCTCCCTCGTGGCCCTGGGAGGATGCCACCAGCGCCGCCCTGCCTTGCCGATTGAGCTGCCACACCCGCTCGTCCAGCGTGCGGGTAAGGACCATCTTGCGGTAAATGTCGAGCAGCGTTTCCGGCGAGATCGTCCCGGCCGTCCCGACGACTCCCGCATTTACCCCCGTTGAGGAAGTGTTACCCGCGTCGCTCATGCAGGCGATTATACAGGCGGGCGTTCAGGGCGAAGAGGCCCCGGTCAGCCCGGCGTACGCCTTGCCCAGGCGACGCAGGCCCTCGGCTATCTCGTCTGACTCCGAGAGCGCGAAGCATACCCGGATGCAGTTGGTGAACAGGCCCCCGCCAGAGAACGCAGGGCCCGGCCGCAGCGTCACCCCGGCATCTAGTGCACGACGTTCGAGTTCGGATGCGTTGACGCCGTCGGGCAGGGTTACCCAGAAGTAGTAGCCGCCGTCCGGTACCTCGAATCGGGCCCCCGGCAGCGCGCTCGCAAGGCCGCTCGCCATCACGGCGACGCGATCCCTGTATATGTCGCGCAGATTCTCCATGTGCTCGCCAAGCAGGCCGGAGCGGATGGCCACGTCGACGATGGCGGCGGCGAAGTTGTTGTTGCCGCCGCTGAAGTTGGAGCCCGCGTACGTATAGCTATCGACCAGCGTCGGTTTTGCCTGCACCCAGCCCAGCTTGATGCCGGGCGCAAGTATCTTCGAGAACGAGCCCAGTGACAGGACCCGTCCGTCCGGTGAGTCGTCATACGCCGCCATCGGAGCCGGGGGCGCGTCGCCGTAATGCAGCAAGTGATACGCCTCGTCCGACGCCACCATAAAGTCGTGTAGTTCGGCCAGCTCAACCAGCGCCTGCCGTCGATCATGGGGCATCACAGTGCCGAGAGGGTTGTGGTACGTGGGAATGACGTACACCAGCGTCGGCTTCGGTAGCTCGCCCGCTGCCAGCATTCTGGCTGCTGCGGCAACGTCCATCCCCTGGCCGTCGGTGGGCACGCCGACAATGTTGAGACGATGATCGATGAGCACCTGCCGCACGAGGTAGTAGCTGGGCTCCTCCACCCATACCGTGTCGTCGGCTTTGGTGAACAAGGTGCAGGCGACGTCAAGGCCGTGTGAGGCGCCGTAGCCGATGTATAGCTCTTCGGGCTTTACCGGGTCTGTGTAACAGGGCTCTTTTGACAGGAACCCGGCCAGCGACTCGATCAGCGGGCCATAGCCCTGGTAGCCGCTGTACTGGAGCGCGGCGACTTCGCCCCGGGCAAATAGCTCGTCCACCGCCGGTTTCAGCGCGTTGAGGGGGTGCAGCCGGCCCGACGGATGACCCCAGGCGAGGTCGATGACGCCCTCCGACCGCGACAGCATTATTTTGGGGTAAGTGTCGCTCATTTACGCCCGCTCGCCGGTCCCATACCCACAGTGTGCGCTCTATAGGGTGTGTGCGCTCTACAGGTGGGCCAGATACTGGGCCTCAAAGTCGATCCCCACTAGGCCCGAGTACGCGTCCATCAGCCGCCTGGTCACCGGGGCCGGGATGCCGGTGTGCGTGGGCTTGCTGCCGTTTACCGAAGCCACCGGGACGATGCAGTACGACGTCGAGGTGACGAAGATCTCGTCGGCGGTGTAGGCATCGAAGAGATCAAGATCGGTCTCGTGCATGGGTATGGCCAGCTCGTGCGCCATCTCGATAGCCACGCTGCGGCTGATTCCGGCGAGGATGAACTGCTCGCGAGGGGTGTATATCTCACCGTCCCGCACGATGAATATGTTGGCTCCCATGCCCTCGCAAAGGTTGCCGTTGACGTCAAGCATGAGGGCGATGGCATTGGGGTTCTGGGCCTTCACCTCCAGGTCGGCCTGGACGATGTTTACGTAGTTATGCACCTTCGCCCTGGGGCTCTGGGACTCTGGAGGCGTGCGCCTGATGGACGGCGTGACCATCTGCATGCCGTCCCTGTACAGGGGCGCTCGCTGCTTGAAGGGCAGCGGGAAGCACTCCATCACCACGGTGGGCCCGGAGAGCCCGTCGGGCGTGCGTGTGCCCCGGCTTACGCGCTGGGAAACCCAGTAGTCTTCGTTTTCTCCTCGCAGGGTGAGGTTATGCTCCAGCACCTTCATAGTGATGTCGGTCATCTCCTGCTTGGTCATGCCGGGGTCGATCCGCATGTACTTGAGGGAGCGGTAGAAGCGGTCGAGGTGCTCGGTGAGCCGGAAAATCTCGCCGTTGAACGTACGGGTGGTGTCGAACACGGCGTCGCCGTAGAGAAACCCGACGTCGTTGATGGATATGCGAGCCTCGCTCTCGGGGACCATCTCGCCATTAACGTATGCGATGCGCTCGGTGGCCAATGCTTTACTCCTCCTACTCGCTGCTTGGGCTACTCGGTGGTTGGGGAGGACTATAGGCGAGGCCCGGCGGGCCTTCAAGCAGCGCCGGTTCGGTTACGCCGCTGCGCCGCTAGAATAGCGTCATGACGACCGTCGACTACGACATAAGTTCGCACGTGACTCGGTTTTGCCGTGCACTCCGCGACCACGGCTTCGTGGCCGGGCCGTCCGAGAGCGCGGACGCGCTGCGGGCGATGGCCGTCGTCGATCTAATGTCGCCTGCCAGCGTGTACTGGGCGCTCAGGGCCGTACTGGTGTCGGCCAGGCACGAGGTGCCGACATTCGACGCGCTGTTCAACCGCTTCTGGGATTTCGACCCGCCGCCCGAACGCGAACCTAGAGATGCAAGCAACGACCTGCCGGGTCGGGCCCGAGTGCGTGCGCCCAGCGGCATTGCGGCTCAAGTGAAAAACGACCCCGACTCGGAAGATATCTTGCTTCAACTCGTGCGGACGGGTGCCAGTAGCAACGAGGCCGACCGGGGCTCCGACCTGACGGTGCTGGACTCCGACAGGGCAGAGCAGGTTTCCCGCGTTGCAGCCCGCATCGTCGCCTCTCTTGCATCGCGGCCGAGTCGTCGCAGACGGCGTCATCGCCGACGAGGGTTGATCGATATGCGCGGCGTGCTGCGCAAGAGCCTCGGCTCCGGCGGCGACCCGCTCTATTTGCCGCGCAGGGCTCGTATTGAGCGAACGCCACGGCTGCTGCTGCTGCTGGACGCCAGCGGGTCAATGGACCGCCGCGCCGGGCTTATGCTGGAACTGGCATATGGCATCGCCCAGCACACACCCCGGTTAGAGACGTTCGTATTCAGCACGTCTGTCACACGTGTCGCCGGCCTGCTCGCCGCACCGACGTTCGTGGACGCCTTGAGGCGCGTTGGCGACGCGGTCAACCACTGGTCGGGCGGGACTCGGATAGGCGAGGCTCTTGCCCACATCAACAGCCGGTACCCGGCTCTGCAGGACCGGCACACCACGGTGTTTCTCGTCAGCGACGGGTGGGATACTGGTGAGCCCGACCAGCTGGCGCGCCAACTGCGACGCATGCGCCGCCGGGTGCGAAAGTTGTTCTGGCTCAACCCGCTACTGGGTAGCGAGGGCTACGAGCAGGCGACCAGGTCTCTCGTAGCCGCCGTCGACCATGTGGACAGGTTCGTGTCCATTCGAGACCTGGAACAGCTAAAAAAACTGCCCGCGTTAATGGGGCGCTAATCGCCCCGGCCTGCGGGCTCATAACCACACCCCGAATCCACACTCCGAAACCATTCTGGGAGAACATCATCCGAATCGTATTCATGGGGACGCCCACATTCGCAGTGCCGGTGCTGGAGCGACTGCTCCGGGCCGGGCACGACGTTGTCAGCGTCTACACACAGCCCGACAAGCCCGCGGGCCGGGGCAAAAAAATGCAGCCAACACCAGTAAAGGCTTTTGCCGAAGCGCAGGGGCTGCGCGTGTTTCAACCGGGCTCGCTTAAGGGCACCGTCGCACAGGCTCAGTTCGCAGAGTTGGCCCCTGACGCCGCGATCGTCGCCGCTTATGGCAAACTACTGCCGAAGAGCGTGCTGGACGCGCCCAGGCTCGGTTGCCTGAACATCCACCCCTCGCTTTTGCCCAGGCACCGGGGTGCATCGCCCGTCGCCACCGCCATCTTGGAAGGCGACGAAACGACCGGGGTCACCGTGATGCTTCTAGACGAAGGCCTCGATACCGGGCCGTTGTTGGCACAGTTCCAGACGACGATTGAACCGGACGAGGGCACCCCGGCGCTGACCAGACGCCTGTTCGATATGGGTGCAGGGCTGCTAATCGGAGCGCTCGCCGATCTGGACGTAGGTCGCTTGGAGCCACAGCCCCAGCGTGGAGAAGAGGCGACTCATTCCAAACGGCTGTCCCGCGAAGACGGGCACATCGGCTGGAAGGTGTCAGCCGATGACATCGCCCGCAAGGTGCGCGCCTATCACCCGTGGCCTGGGACGTTCACGGCCTGGGGCGACAAGACGGTAAAGCTGCTTGAAGCGACGGCGGCGGCCCGAATAGCCGGGGACACCAGAAAACCGGGCACCGTGACAGTGGTTGACGGCCGAATTGAGGTGTCAACCGGATACGGCACGTTGGCCGTTACTCGGCTCCAACTGGAGGGCCGCAAGGCGGTCTCGGCATCCGAGTTCCTGGCCGGGCACGCCGATATTGCCGGGGCCGTGCTGGGCTAGGCTAGCCCTCAGACACCTCGGGGTACCGGAAACAGCTGGTGACGTGGTCGTTCACCATGCCGCAGGCCTGCATGAACGCATAGCAAACGGTCGGGCCGACGAAGCGGAACCCTCGCTTTTTCATCGCCTTGCTCATGGCCGTGGCCTCGGGCGTGACCGACGGTATGTCCGACATGGATTTCAACGACTTGTCGATGGGACGCCCGCCTACGAAGCTCCACAGGTAGTCGGACAACGACTCGCCAGCGCTGCTCATCTCGGTGATTATCCCGGCGTTGTTGACGGTTGACCGCACTTTCAGGCGGTTGCGGATGATGCTGGGGTCGGCCAGTAGCTCGGCTATCTTCGCTTCGTCGTAGCCCGCAACTACCGCAGCGTCGAAGTCACTGAACGCCCGAAGGTACCCGGCCCGCTTGTGCAGAATGGTGCGCCAGCTAAGGCCCGCCTGGGCTCCCTCCAGCGTGATGAATTCAAACAGCGCGCGGCCGTCGCGCTGGGGCACTCCCCACACCTCGTCGTGGTAAGCGACCATGAGCGCGTCGTCTGTGGACCAGTCGCAACGGGTTGTGTCGGTCAATTTACGCTCGCTTTGGCCCCGACGGGGCCACCTCCGCCGCAGCTAGGCTGCGGCTCTATTTCCCCGGGCAAATCCCAACGGGATTTTCCTCGTGTACCTAGCGGCTAATATCGAAGGGTTGCTCACCCTGCTTAAAACAGCCCTCGCGGTGGTCGTTCACCAGGCCTACCGAGCCGATGTAGGCGTACATAATCGTCGGTCCGCAGAACTTGAAGCCCCGCTTTTTCATGTCGGCGCTTAGCTCCTCTGCCGGGGGTGCGACGGCGGGCACCGTCTCGTTGCGAGGCCAGCTATTGAGCCTGGGAGTGCCATCCAAAAAGCCCCACAGATAGTCCCTCAAATTGGCAAACTCAGGAACCATATCCCGGATGGCACGGGCGTTGTTGATGATGCCGTTGATCTTGGTGCGGTTGCGGATGATGCCTTCGTCAGCGAGAAGCTCTGCAATCTTTGCGTCTCCGTATTCGGCCACTACAGAGGGCTGGAAGTCGTCGAACGCGGCCCGGAATGCCTCCCTACGTCGCCAGATTCCCCACCAGTTCAGCCCCGCCTGCATGCCACTGAGCGACAGGAACTCGAACAGCCGCTGCTCGTTTCGAGTCGGCGTGCCCCAGTAACGGTCGTGGTACTCAAGCCGCTCAAACGTGTCGTAGACCTCGTCGTGACAACGAACAAGCCCATCGGGCTCCGGCGTAGAAGAGGGATCAGCAGTCATCGCAACGGATATTAGAGCATGCGGACCAAGTCCGCACGCGGAGCATACGAGGAAAATCCCGTTGGGATTTGCCCGGGGAAATAGAGCTGCGGCACAGCCGCAGCGGAGTAGGTCCCGACGGGGCCAAAGCGAGCGCGAATTAGAAGAGGTCTGAAAATCTCAGCTGCAGCGGGTTTGCCTCACCGGCCTCGCCAGGCGTCTCGAAGCCGGATACGCCGACGCCGATGAGTCGGAAGCGCCGGTCCGGTGCCAGCTCCCGGCGCAACATCTCCGCCGCGGCTTGTCCAACCTCAGACGACGAGGAAATGGGGCTGTCGAGCGTGACCTGCCGGGTGAAGGTGGTGAAGTCTTCTAGACGTAGCTTCAGCTTCACCGTGCGACCGGACAGGTCGCTGCGTTCCAACTGCGCCCCCACCCGGGCGCTCAAGCGTTCCACGATCTCGGCGAGCTGCTCGGCGTCACCGGAGTCGACCGCCAGCGTGGTCTCGGCGCTGAGGGACTTTCGCCGTCGCTCCAAAATTACTGGCCTATCGTCAACGCCGCTGGAGAGGTCCCGGAAAAACGCCCCCGTTTTTCCAAATTGAGCCGCGAACCAGTCGGCCGTCTGCTCGGCAAGCTGGCCGATGGTCGTTATCCCTTCCAGTGCCAGGCGCTCCTGTGTCTTAGGCCCGATCCCCCACAGACGGCCGACAGGGAGCGGCGCCAGGAATTCACGCTCGGTGCCGGGCGCAACGACGGTGAGGCCGTCGGGCTTGTCCATGTCCGAGGCGATCTTGGCCACCGACTTGCTCGACGCCACGCCAATAGAAATGGTCAGCGCCGTGAGCTTTTTTATCCGCCCCTTCAGGCCACGGGCGATCTTCTCGGGCGTCCACTCATCGTCCACCCGGTTGGTGACGTCCAAAAAAGCTTCATCAAGAGAGAGCGGCTCAACAAGGGGCGTGACCACCCGGAACATCTCCATAACCTGCCTGGAAACGTCCCGATACACCTCGAAACGGGGTGGCACATGAATTGCGTGCGGGCACAGCCTCATGGCCGTCTTCATGGGCATGGCGGAGCGGACGCCGAACTCCCGCACCTCGTACGAAGCCGCCGCAACCACGCCTCTCGTCTCAGGGTCGCCGCCCACCACGACGGGCTTGCCCCGGAGCGTGGGGTTGTCCCGCTGCTCCACCGAGGCGTAGAAGGCGTCGAAGTCAGCGTGCAGTATGGCAGCCATGTGGTTCGCGCCGGCCCTATTGTCGCCCTGGCCAGACCTAGCCCGGTCTAGCCACCGGGTCCGGCGGGCAATATCGCGTCCAGGTCCTTGAACATGACCCTGTCGGGCCGAAGCGTTATCAAAACGCGATTCTCGCCCTTGAGCATCTGCATCCAAGATCCTACTTCATCTGCCGACATGTAGCGCTGGCAGATCTCGCGGGTCGGCTCCCATATGGAGTCGTCGTCGACAAGCTCTACCCGGCCGGTCATGGTCACGAACACCTTGGCCAGCGGCGGTCCGTACACGCACACCGACAGGCGGGAGTCCCGCACCAGGTTCTTGTACTTGAGCCGTTCTTTCGTCACCGAGATACGCATGGCCCCGTCGCGGTATTCGTACCACACCGGGGTCAGTTGCGACATACCGTCGGTGCCGACGGTCGCGGCCACCGCAATTAGCGATGGCCGCAGGAAGGTCCCCAGTTCGGGGCTGTTGTGTTTGGGCATAGTACGGTCTCCTGACCCTAAAGCGCGCCGTCGATGACGATATCGAGGACGGCGGGTTTGCCGGACGCAAGGGCCTTTTTCATCTCTGGCCCTATCAGCGCCGGGTCTTCGATTCGCACGCCGTAGACGCCCATAGCCTGGGCCAGCGCCGCAAGGTCGAGGCGCTGCGGGAAGTCCATGGCCATGTACTTGCTCTGGGGCGGGTTCTGGCCCACGACCAGGCTCTTGTACACGTCCATGTTGACCTTCAAAACCCGGTACGCCTCGTTGTTGCAGATGACGTAGATGACGGGGATATTCTCGACGGC
>CAUZIR010000034.1:0-10689 GCA_963579815.1 Dehalococcoidia bacterium | reverse complement strand
AATCTCTATCTGGGCCAGGGGAACATCGACACTCTCCCCGAACATATCGAACATCGTGGTCTGGTCCGAGTCCTTCAGTCCGGCTTCGCTCTGGGCCAGGGACCCTATTCGGCTGGCCACACTGAGAATGGACGTGCGGTCGCCAAAGCGGTCGAAAGCACCGGCCTTGATCAGACTCTCCAGCGCTTTGGAGTTAAGGCTTCCGAGGTCCGCGACCCGGCACATTTCTTCTATGGAGACGAACGGACCATGTTCGGTCCTGGCCGCGACTATGGGCTCGACGGCTCCCGGCCCAACGTTCTTGACCGAGGCCAAGCCGAACCGAATTGCGGGGTTGCCGTCTACGTCTTCTAACGTGAAGTCCACGCCACTGGAGTTGATGTCGGGCACCCCGACCGGTATTCCCAGGCGAGCGCACTCGGCCACGGCGCTGGCGGTCTTGTCGGCATTGCCAGAGAAAGTGGCGAGCAGCGACACCATGTACTCACCGGGGTGGTGCGATTTGAAGTAGGCGGTCCAGTACGAAATAAGCCCGTAGCTGACGCTGTGCGCCTTGTTAAAGGCGTACCCGGCGAACGGTTCCACCAGCGCGAACACCCGGTCGGCGACCTCCTGTGTGTACCCCTGGGCGAGCGCTCCCGCGACGAAGCGTTCACGCTCATGGGCCATTATCGCGGGAATCTTCTTGCCCATCGCCTTGCGCACAATGTCGGCCTCACCAAGCGAGTAACCGGCGAACTTGCGGGCGATGTGCAGAACCTGGTCCTGGAAGACGATTACGCCGTAGGTCTCTCGCAGTATCTCCTCTAAGTCCGGGTGAGGGTACTCGGGAGCCGCACGACCGAATTTTGCATCGATGAACGTGTCAATATGCTCCATGGGGCCAGGCCGATAGAGCGCGATCATGGCGGCAACGTCACCAAGGGAGGACGGCTTCAGATTCTGAATGTAGCGGGTCATGCCCGTGCCTTCCATCTGGAAGACTCCGACGGTTTCACCCCTGGCCAACAGATCGAACGCCTTACGGTCGTCCAGGGGGATCTTGGGCAATTCGAGCCGCGTTCCCGTGCGCTTTTCCACGAGATTGCGGGCACGGGCGAGAATGGTCAGGTTGGACAGACCCAAAAAGTCCATCTTCAGCAGCCCGAGCGCGGCCACCGGCTCCATGGCGTACTGGGTGGTGTTGACCCCGTGCTCGTCGCCTTTGACCGGGCGCTGGAGCGGGACGTATTCCTCGAGGGGCTCTTTGGAAATCACCACCCCGGCCGCGTGAGTGCTGGAGTGCCTGGTCAGGCCCTCGACACCTCTGGCCGTGTCGAGCAGCTTTTTCACTGCCGCATCGGAGTTGTACAGGGCGGCCATTTCCGGGCTCGACTCCAGCGACTCGTCCAGCGTTATATGGAGTTTCTGAGGAACCAAACGCGCTACCACGTCCACGTCGGCGTAGGACATGGCCAGCGCTCGGCCCGAGTCCCGGATGGCCGCGCGAGCGCCCAGCGTGCCAAAGGTAATGATCTGCGCCACATGGTCGCGCCCGTAGCGGTCCGAGACGTAGTTGATGACCTCGTCGCGCCGGTCGTCCTGGAAGTCCATGTCGATATCGGGCATCTCCTTGCGTTCAAGGTTGAGGAACCTCTCGAACACAAGGTCGTACTCCAAGGGGTTGATGTCTGTAATGCCCAGACAGAACAAGACAAGACTGGCCGCCGCGCTGCCACGAACGGCGAAGAATATGTCTTTCTCCCTGACAAAGGCTGCTATGTCCCAAACGACCAGGAAGTAGTTAGGGTACTGAGTCTTCTCAATGACGTGGAGTTCGTACACCAGGCGGTCGAGAGTCCGCTCGTCCGCATCGGGCAGGCGTCGCTCCAGTCCTTCCTGACATATCTTGCGCAGGTACTCGTTCGCGGTCAGCCCGTCCGGCGGTTTGTACTCCGGCAGGCGTAGCGTTTCAAAGTCCAGTTCAAGTTCGCACATGTCGGCGATGGCTACGGTGTTACTTATCGCCTCGGGAACGTCGGCGAACAGTTTGGCCATCTCGTCGGGGCTCTTGAGGTAGTACGACGACTCCGTCATGCGCAGGCGCTTGGGGTCCTCGACGTTGGTGTTGGTGTGGATGCAGATGAGGATGTCCTGCAACGGCGCGTCGGCCTGGTCGACGTAGTGCAGGTCGTTGGTCGCCACCAAAGGAATGCCCGTCTGTTTGGACAGCGCAATAAGGCCCTCGTTAATCGCGGGCAGGTCGGGGACGCCGCCGTGCCGCATCAGTTCGAGGTAGTAGTCGTCGAACATGTCCCGGTACCAGCTTGCCGCCGCCCGCGCGTCATCCAGTCTGCCCTCTGCTATAGCCCGGGGGACCTCGGCGCTGGGGCAGCCGGACAGGACGATCAGGCCCTCTCGGTAGCGCTCCAGTAGCTCCCTGTCCAGCCGCGGCTTGTAGTAAAAACCTTCGAGCTGCGCCTTGCTCACCAGTTTGACAAGATTTTTATACCCAATCTCGTTTTTGGCCAGTATCGTCATGTGGTACGGGCGCTTGTCGGCGGGCTCGCGGGAGTGGCGGCTGTCTGGGGCGACGTACACCTCGCAGCCGATGATCGGCTTGACGCCGTGCCGCTTGGCAATGCGGTAGAAGTCTATGGCGCCGTACAGGGCTCCGTGGTCGGTAATGGCCAGGGCGTCCATGCCCAGTTCGGCGGCCTTTTTCACCGTCTCTTCCAGGCGGCTGAGGCCGTCGAGCAGGCTGTACTCGGTGTGGACGTGCAGGTGTGCGAAGCGGTTCGTCAAAGCCAGGTTATTTTCTTAGACGGTGTTGAGAAATGGCTGGGCATAAGACGAGTTCGGGGCACTATTTATACCCCCCCTGACTCCGAATTGCCAGTCACAAAAAAGAGGCCCCCTCCCGGTCACGAGGGGGCCTCTTACTTAACTTTAGACGTTGACGGCTAGTAGTCCATCGGCGGGGCTGCCGGCATGGCGGGCGCGGGCTCCGGAATGTCGGTGATTAGCGACTCGGTGGTCAGCACCATTGCCGCCACGCTGGCCGCGTTTTCGATCGCCGCCCGGGTGACCTTTGCCGGGTCCATGATTCCACGCTCCAGCAGGTGAGTGAACTCGCCCGCCTCGGCATCGTAGCCGGTGTCGCCCTCGGCCTCGAGGCTCTGGGAGAGAATGACGTCGCCCGAAACGCCGGTGTTCTCGGCGATGAGCTTCATCGGCGCCTCTAGCGCTTTTTTGAGAATGTTGACCGCGGTGGCCTCGTCGCCGCTAAGCGAGACTGAGTCCAGGGCCTGACGGGCCCTGATGAGAGCCAGTCCGCCGCCGGGGACGATGCCCTCTTCTACGGCCGCTCGTGTGGCGGACAGGGCGTCCTCTACACGGTTCTTCTTCTCTTTCAGCTCAATCTCGGTAGCCGCGCCGACCTTGATGATCGCCACACCGCCCGAAAGCTTTGCCAGCCGCTCCTGCAGCTTCTCGCGGTCGAAGTCCGACGAAGTCTCGTCGATCTGGGCCTTGATCTGGTTGATCCGGCCCAGGATCGCATCCTCTTCACCGGCTCCGTCCACAATGGTCGTGTCCTCTTTGGAAGAGACAATTCGGCGCGCTCGGCCGAGATCGGTCACATCGACGGATTCCAGCTTACGGCCCACCTCCTCAGAGATGACCGTACCGCCGGTGAGAATGGCGATGTCCTGCAACATGGCTTTGCGCCTGTCGCCAAAGCCAGGGGCCTTGACTGCCAGGACGCTCAGTGTGCCGCGCAGCTTGTTGACCACGAGCGTGGCCAGGGCCTCGCCCTCAATGTCCTCTGCAATTATCACAACGTTCTTGGTGACCTGGAGAATCTTCTCCAGGGCCGGGAGCACGTCGGAGACGGCAGAAATCTTCTTGTCGGTAATAAGGATGTAGGGGTCGTCGATCTCGGTTTCCATGCGCTCGGCATTGGTTACGAAGTAAGGGGAAATGTAGCCCCGGTCGATGGCCATGCCCTCGACGAACTCCTGCTCGTAGTCCAGGCCCTTGGACTCCTCAACGGTTATTACGCCGTCCTTGCCCACCTTCTCCATGACCTCGGCGATGAGCTCGCCCATCGCATCGTCATGAGCGGACAGTGAAGCGACCTGTGCGATCTGGGTCTTACCCTCGACCGGCTCGGCCATATCCTCAATCGCCTTGCGCAGCACCGCGACGGACTTGTCGATGCCCCGCTTTATCGCCATGGGGTTGGCACCGGCGGCGATGTTCTTGAAGCCCTCTCCAATGATGGCCTGCGCCAGAACGGTGGCCGTAGTCGTGCCGTCACCGGCCACGTCGTTGGTCTTGGAAGCCGCTTCCTTCAGAAGCTGGGCGCCCATGTTCTCGAACGGATCCTCCAGTTCAATCTCCTTGGCGATTGTGACGCCGTCGGAGATGACCTGCGGGGGTCCGAACTTCTTGTCTAGGACGATGTTGCGCCCCCGCGGTCCGAGGGTTACCCCTACAGTGTCCGCGAGCTTGTCGATGCCGCGCTTCATCGCAGCTCGAGCATCCTCGCTGTACTTAATCTGCTTTGCCAAGTTTTTCCTCCCTGGATTGGGCCTGGATCGGGCCTGGATTAGGCCCCGATTTGGCCTGTTACTGGTGCCCGTTTGTGGCGGGCGGGTCCCCTAAAAACGAAGGGACTTACTTCTTGAAGAGGATGTCGTCCTCTCGAACTATCAGGTAATCGGTGTCGCCTTCCTTGTACTCGGTACCGGCGTACTTGGAGTAGACGACTATGTCGCCGACCGCGACTTCCAGGGGCGTGCGCGAACCGTCGTCGTTGAGCTTGCCCGGTCCGGTCGCTACGATCTTGCCCTCTTGGGGCTTTTCCTTGGCCGTGTCGGGAATGTAGATCCCGCCCGCCGACACCTGCTCGTCGGACTCAGTGGGCTCGATCACCACCCGGTTGCCAAGCGGCTTAAAACTCGCCATTAGAGACTTCCTCCTCGTGTCAATTTCCGCTGTCTGTTTTTGAATGGCTGACCCAATTAGAGCCCGGCCTTCTTGCGCCTTGCCCCGAAGTGGGAATTGGGAAGAGAGACGGGCCCGTAATTCGGTCGATGCGCTATCGGGCTCAATGGCCCAATTAGCAGTCTGCCAAATTGACTGCTAATTATCGTAAGAATCGGCCCCGGCTATGTCAATAGACCGGCCCGTAAGCTTCGGCGTTGACCGTAGACCCGGCGCTACCTATCATCGGTGGGTGAGTAGCGGTGAACGGAGCGCATTACGGTGGGACGCGGCCGTGTTGACCAGGGCCCTGGTCGTCAGCATGCGGCCAAAGCAGTGGACGAAGAACCTCATCATCTTCTTCGCCCTCCTATTTACCGTTGGCGAGGCGTGGAGTCCCAGCGACGCATCGGGGGCCGGGCCTCTCATACGCGACGCGGTGTTCGCCTTCTTGCTGTTTTGCGCCCTGTCCGGGGCCATCTACCTGATAAACGACGTCGTCGACGCTGAGCGGGACCGGGCCCACCCGAAAAAGCGCCGCCGCCCGGTGGCCTCCCGGCAGCTTTCCCAAACACTCGCACTCAGCGCTGCGGGCACCATCATCGCCGTGTCGATGGCCTTGTCATTCCTACTGCGGACAGACTTCGGCTGGGTGGCCCTGAGCTACACCGCGCTGATGACCGCCTACTCCCTGCTGCTGAAACGACTGGTAATACTGGACGTGTTCGCAATAGGTTCGGGCTTCGTCCTCCGGGCCGTGGCCGGTGCGGCAGTTCTGAGCGTGCCCATCTCCCCGTGGCTGTACACCTGTACCGGGCTAGGGGCGCTCGTCATCGCGCTGGGCAAGCGGCGCAGCGAACTCGTTGCTGCTGGTGAAGAGGCCGGCGAGCAGCGAGACAGCCTGCGTGGCTACTCCCTCAAGCTGATCGACCAGCTCACCTACACCGTAGTTCCAGGGACGCTGGTCGCCTACATTCTGTACACGTTCACGGCCGAAAACATGCCCGACAACTTCGCCATGGCAATTACCATTCCGTTCGTTCTCTACGGCCTTATGAGGTACGTGTATCTCGTTAACGTACGCGGCCTGGGAGAGAGCCCGGAGGACCTGCTCATCTCCGACACGCACCTGGTCGCCACCGTCGCCCTGTGGCTGGTCGCATCTACCCTGGTCCTGGCGTTCTTCCGAACATGACGCCTCCCAACGACCTGTTCGCCGTCATCCCCGTTTGGGTCGGGGTCTACGTCCTCGCCGCCCTGGCGCTGGGAGTCACCAGCCTCGTTTTGTACCAGCGCGTGCTGAGGCTCGTGTTGCTCGGTCGGTCCGGCCGTACAGACCAGCCCGTCAAACGCCTCGTAGGCGCGCTCAGGCCCGTGCTGGGCCAGGTGAAGGTAGTGCAGAACGTGTCGCTGAGTGACCGGGCCGGGCTGGCCCACCTGTTCATCTTCTGGGGTTTCCTCTCTTTCTCACTGAGTTACGGGCTTTTCATATTCGCCGACTCTGCCTGGCGTCCGTTCTCAGTCTGGCTGTTGACCGACACCGGCGTACGCGTGTTTGGCTCGTACCTTGATGTCGTCGCCCTGGGGTTCCTGCTCATAATCCCGATGGCGGTGGTTCGCAGATGGATGCAGCGCCCGCGCCGCCTGTCCTTCGACCTGACGCAGAAGCCCGACGCCGCCATCATCCTGGCGCTGGTCGCCATTCTTATGGTGCTGACCATTCTCACCGAAGCCATGTACGTCGCATCTGGCGCCGTGGGTCCGCACGCCGACGCGCTGGTCGGCAAGGCTATAGGCGAAGCGTTTGTCGACGCGGGCATGTCCACGGGCGTGGCCAACGGCTTCCACGGCTTTTTCTGGTGGCTCCACCTCGGGGCAATCCTCGGGTTCGCCATGTACATCCCCCTGTCCAAGCACATGCACATGATCGGTGCGCCGATCAGCTTCTTTATGAGGTCGCTCGAAGCTCCCGGCACGCTGAGCACACCGGACCTGGAGACGGCCGAAACCTTTGGGGCGGCGCGTATACAGGACTTCACCCGCAAGCAGCTATTGGACGGCTACGCCTGCGCTGTATGTGGCAGGTGCAGCGAGGTGTGCCCGGCCAACATAAGCGGCAAAATACTCTCGCCCATGCACGTGGTCGAGAACCTCAAGGAACACGTTCTCGACGTGGGCCCGGAACTGGCCAATGGCTCCGATGTTCAAGGCGAACGCCCGCTCATCGGCCCCTGGCTGCAAACAGAGGCCATGTGGGACTGCCTCACCTGCGGGGCGTGTGTGGCCGAGTGCCCGGTGGGCGTCGAGCACATCGAGACCATCATCGACGTGCGCCGGAACCTCGTCATGGAAAAGGCCGAGATGCCGGAGAGCGCCCAGAACGCACTCACCTCCCTGGAGCAGCGCGGGCACCCCTGGCGCGGCACCCAGTACACCCGCACCGACTGGGCCGAAGGACTTGGCGTGCGCACGATGGCCGAACACCCGGACGCCGAGTACCTGCTGTGGGTGGGCTGCACCGCAGCGCTTGAAAAGCGCAGCCGCGCTATAGCGAGATCAATGGCAAAGGTGCTTACCAGAGCCGGTGTGGACTTCGCCATCCTCGGCGAAGAGGAAACGTGCACGGGCGACCCGGCCCGTCGCATGGGCAACGAGTACCTTTACCAGCTTCTTGCGGCGCAGAACATTGCGACGCTGGACCGATATTCGGTCAAAAAGGTCGTCACCCTTTGCCCGCACTGCTTCAACACCATGAAGAACGAGTACCCCGCCCTAGGCGGCAAATACTCCGTCATGCATTACACCGAGCTTGTGGCCGAGCTTATCGACAGCGGGGCAATAACCGTCGCCAAGTCCATTAGCGAAGTGGCGACGCAAAAAGCCACCTACCACGACTCCTGCTACCTCGGTCGGCAGAACGGAATCTACGACCAGCCCCGCCAGGTCGCACAGGCTCTGCCCGGCCTCGAACTTACAGAGATGGCCCTGAACAGGCGCAAGGGCTTTTGCTGCGGCGCGGGTGGCGGCCATATGTGGATAGAGGAGAGCCGGGGCGAGCGGGTCAACCACCTGCGCACCGACCAGTTCTTCGCTACTGGCGCAGATACCGTAATAACGTCGTGCCCGTTCTGTCTGCAAATGTTCGAAGAGGGAATCGGTGCCCGCGGGGGTGAAGGCCGCAGGGCGGTCGATCTCATCGAGTTGCTCGACGTCAGCATGGAGCCCCTCGGCCCTTTCGATCACCCCGTTACTGGGGGCGAAGCAAACGGGGCCGTGCAAGCGACCGACGGCCAGTGAGACCTCCAAAGAACGACGAGCAGGCCCCCCCGGCAGGGCAGGTGGCGGAGCTATACGCGCGGTTCACTGAACCCGGCGATGGTCCGGCGGTTAAGGCCAGCATGCTGGAACGGTTCATCAAATCGCCCATCACCGTGTGGTGCGAGTTGAACGCCGACCCGGTCAAACGCGACCCAACCAACACCTACCAGGAGTTGCTCTTTTCCCGGGGTCATCAACACCAGTCTGAAGTCACGTCGGAGCTATTCGGTACCGCAGTCACCGAGTCCTTCAAGACCGAAGAGGACGGCTTCATGCGCGTTCTGCAGCTAATGGCGATGGGCGCGGACGCGATTGGCGACATGCCGATGCTCTGCCGACCTCTCGGGCTGGAGGGCAGGCCCGACGTGGTCAGGCGAGTTGACGGCCAGGCCTCTGTTTTCGGCGACCACTCCTACGAGATCGTGGAGATCAAATCGGCCCGCCGAATCAAGCGCCACCACATATTGCAAGCGGCCTTATACAACCGGGCGCTGGGCGAAGTGCAGGGAATCGCACCGGGCGAGTTCCACGTCATCAACGGCGACTCCGAGACTTCCACCTACGCCGCAGCCGACTACGCCGACGCCCTGGAGGAGGCCATCGCCGGGCTAAGGCAGGTTCTGGCTGGCGCACCTGTGCCTGCCGTCTATGGCGGTGCCATGTGGCCCTGGCAGAGTTACACCAACGACATGGCCATTACAGCGGGGGACGCCAGCACCGTGCCGGGCGTGGGCGCGTCGACTCGTGAGCGACTCGCCGAAATCGGGCTGCACACGGTGGCAGACGTGGCCGAGGCAGGCGTGGAACACCTAAAGCAGGCGAAGGGCATCGGCGAATCCAAGGCCGGGCGCATGGGCAGTGCCGCCAGGGCGCTGCGATCCGGCGCGGTCGTCCCCAGGGCGCCTCTACCCGATATACCCGGCGCTGAGACGGAAATTTACCTGGACTTAGAGGGGTCTACCCCGGAGCTGTCAGAGGACGGCGTCGCCACCGTCAACTACCTGATCGGCTGTCTCATTAGGGCGACAGGCACCGAACGGTTCGTGCCTTTCTACGCAGACGTGCCCGGCGACGAAGCGGAAAATACCAAGGCCTTCTTCGCCTGGGCATCAGCACTATCAGGCCCGGTCTTTTACCACTGGCACCACTACGAACGCACGCACCTGACCAAGATGGCGGTCAAGTTCTCCGTGCCGGACGACCAGGCCGCTTTCGTCATGGCCCGCATGGTCGACCTGAGCCCGCTGACCACCAACGCCTTCGCCTTCCCCACTCACGGGGAAGGGCTCAAGGACATCGCCCGATTCCTGGGTTTCGACTGGCGACAGGGCGACGTGGACGCGCTGGCTTCGGTGGCTTTATACAGCCGATGGATCGACTCTAAGGGCACCGACGCGGCCGCGAAGCAGAGCATCCTCGATTACAACGAGGACGACTGCCGCGCGACTATGGTCGTTTACGACTGGCTGGTGTCGGGCGCTTAGGCGTCGTCGGCTGCGAATAGCGTCTGGTAGACGCCCGCGGCCAGGACTCCACCGGCGAGCGGGGCCAGCCAGTAGATCCAGTGATCGGTCCAGAACCCGGAGGCAATCGCCGGGCCGAGGCTGCGGGCCGGGTTGACGCCCGCGCCGGTCAGCGGAACCGCGACCAGGTGAATGACCAGCACGGCGAGGCCCACGGCCAGGGGACCGAGAACGCCCGGTCCTCGCTTGTCCATTGCCGCTGAGAACACCACGAAGACGAGCAGGAAGGTCAGTACCAGCTCCATCGTGAAGCCCATGCCGACCGAGACCCCGGTGCCCAGGCCGTGTGCGCCCAGGTTCCCTTCAACCGCGTCGGGCATGACGTAGAGCAGCAGCAGGGCCGCGAGGATAGCCCCGGCCAGCTGGCTTACCACGTACATTGCGCCCTTAACCGGGCCTATCTTGCGTGCAACAACCGCTGCCAGCGTCACTGCGGGGTTCAGGTGTCCGCCAGAAAGGTGACCCGTCGCGTAGACCAGCAGCGCAATGGCCAGGCCGTGAGCGAGCGCTATCGCTACCAGTCGGCCAGTGTCCAGGTCGCCTCCGGACGCGATGCCGCTGGCGACCACCGCGCCCGCACCGATGAAGATGAACAGCCCGGTGGCGAAGAACTCGGCCAGGGCGTCGCGCCAAGCGTCTATGGAAGTAAGGTCATCGATCATTTTTAAATCCTATCAGTCTCCAGTTTCACCGGTATCGAGCCCGGCAATGTAGCGCTTCAGCCGGGGTGACATGTCAGGCCGCCGCAGCGCCTTGTATATGGCGGCTTCCAGCATGCCTACGGGTACGCCAGCATCAAAGTGGTCCCCAGGGAACCGGTATGCGTAAACACCCTGCTGCGGTATCAGGGCGGCGATGGCGTCGGTTATCTGCACCTCTC
>CAUZIR010000033.1:0-10837 GCA_963579815.1 Dehalococcoidia bacterium | reverse complement strand
CGTTCAGCAGCCCGACGGCCTGGAGATAGTCGAAGAGCACGTCTATGGCGGGCCCGTCGTTTTCCTCTTCTTCCAGATCGCCGTTGCCCGAGATGACGACCTCACCCTCGTCACCCGCTTCGGCTTCGTCACCCGCGTCTGGGGACGCTTCTGGCTGGGACGTCGCAATCGCGTCCAGCGCCTCAACGGCCGCTTCCAGGTCGATCTCGCTAAGGTCGGATTCAACTGGCTCGCCCGTGCCACCGGACTCGGGCTCGGGCTCGTCCGTAGGCGAGGCGACGCTCGTGGGTTCTGGAGTAGATGTCTCGCCGACCGGTTCGCTAGAACCCCCGCCAGAGCAGGCGGCAAGCACCAGCGCAGAGAGCGCGGCCAGCAAGGCTAGAGTGAAGATTGTGCGGCGTGGCATGGTTTCTTGTTACAGGTCGGCCCGAGGGGAGTCGATTTTTAACGGCGGCGTTCCTACGTAAACCCTTACGATTTCGAGGCTTTACTGGATGGTTTTGAGGCCCCGTTTGGAAAACTCAGGATAGCACGCAGCGCCGCCTCGTCGGCGTTGACAACGTACGGCTGGCACCGGTTCAATGCAGACCACTAGCGACGACGGCTCAGGTTAGTGTCGTCGGGAATGGATCGAACTTGATACAGACCGTCAACGGGAAGACCCCGAAAATTCACCCCGGCGCTTTCGTTAGCGAGGCCGCCTACGTAGTGGGCGACGTCGAAATAGGCGAGGGCTCCAGCGTTTGGCCAGGCTCGGTTGTGCGAGGCGACGCCGGGAAAATCGTGATCGGCAAGAACACCTGCATTCAGGACAACTCGGTGGTGCACGGGGACGCGGACGTTACCATCGGCGACGATGTGGTCGTCGCCCACAGGGTCGTGTGTCACGGCCGGTCAATAGGCAACCGTGTCTTGCTGGGCAACGGCTGCATCGTCAACGACGGCGTGGTCATCGGCGACGACAGCATCATCGCGTCCGGCGCTATGGTGGTGGACCGAATGCAGATCCCCGCCCGGTCCGTAGTCGCCGGTTTGCCCGCGCGCGTCAGGCGCCAGGCCGAGGTCAAAGACATCGCGTTAATAAAGGGCTACCGGGACATCTACGTAAGAAACACGGCGATGTACCTAAAAGAGGGACTCGATTAGAGGCCCAACGAATTGAACGAACGGTAGATTGCAAAAGCGATGAGGCCATGAGCCGAAGAGTCCAAGAGCGAGTCCCGCGAGCGGAGAGCCCTACATGCGCTCGGGCGCCTTCATGCCCATGAGGGCCAGGCAGCGGGCGAGGGCGACGCGAGCGGCGTCTACAAGCTTAAGGCGGGCGGCCGTTATCTTGGCGTCCCCTGGCTCAGAGGAGACCACGCGGCACTGCTGGTAAAACCAGTGGAAGGCCGTGGCCAGTTCGCCTGCGAAATGGGGCAGGTGGTGCGGCTCACGCCGCTCGGCCATGTGGTCGACCAGTTCGGGCAGTTCGAGGATTTTGCGAATCAGGGCAAGCTCTGCTTCGTGCACAAGTAGCGAACTATCGCCTTCCGAGTAGTCGATGCCACGCTCTATGGCCAGCCGCAGTATGCCGGATATGCGGGCGTGGCCGTACTGGACGTAGTAGACGGGGTTCTCCGACGACTGTTCCTTGGCCAGTTCCATGTCGAAGTCCATCTGGCTGTCCGGGGAGCGAGACAGGAAAAAGAAGCGGCAGGCATCGACGCCTACTTCGTCTACCAGCTCTTTTAGCGTTATCAAATCGCCCGAGCGCTTGGACATCTTGACCGCTGACTCGCCCTGTTTGAGCTTCACCATCTGGGTGATCATGAAACCCAGCCGGTCGGGGTCGATACCCAGCGCCGAGATGACGGCCTTCATGCGGGGGATGTGGCCCTGGTGGTCGGCTCCCCACACGTCGATGACCGAGTCGAACCCCCGGCGGACGAACTTGTCCCAGTGGTAGGCGATGTCCGAGGCGAAGTAAGTCGGGTCGCCGCCAGTGCGCTCAATGACGTTGTCTTTGTCTTCGCCGAGAGTTGTGGAGGCGAACCACAGGGCTCCGTCTCTCTCTACCAGCAAGTCCTTGTCCTTGAGCATCTTCTTGACGCGCCGGTAGCTGCCGTCTTCGAACAGCGAAGTTTCGCTGAACCACACGTCCATCTCGACGCCGAGATTGTCCAGGTCGCTGCGAATAATCGCCAGCATGCGGGTAAGGCCGAGGCCGCGCAGCCTGGCGACGGCTTCTGCCTCGGGCAACCCTGCGAACTGGTCACCGTGTTCGTCTGCGATCTCGCGAGCCAGGTCGGCGACGTATTCACCCTTGTAGCCGTCCTCAGGGAGTTGCAGATCACTACCGAACACCGCCATGTACCGGGCGTACAGGCTGCGTGCGAACAGGTCCATCTGGCGACCGGCGTCGTTGACGTAGTACTCCCGGTGCACGTCGTAACCCGCCGCATCGAGAATGGCCGCCACTCCACTACCAATCACCGCGCCGCGAGCGTGCCCAACGTGCAGCGGTCCGGTCGGGTTGACGCTGACGAACTCGACCTGCACGGTCTTGCCCTTGCCGGTCTCGACGCGGCCGAACGAGTCGCCTGCGGCCCGGACTATGTCTACCTGGTCGGTCAGCCATGCGTGGTCGAGGGAGACGTTCACGAAGCCGGGGGGGCCGGCCGACGCCGAGGCGACAAGGCCCTGTGCCGCCACCTGGGCGGTCACCTGGGCCGCGATGGCCTGAGCAATCGCCATCGGGGCCATGCGCATGGGTTTGGCCAGGCGCAGAGCAATGTTGGACGCGTAGTCACCATGCTCGGACTTCTGGGGTCGCTCGACGACGACCGGCGGCAGATCCGAGGCATCGACAGGGGGCAGGTCGCCGCCAGAGAGGGCACGCTCAAGCGCGTCGGTTATCAACTCCTGGACGGTATAGAGGACGAGCGGTCCGCCAGTTTCTTCCTGCGAATGAGCCATCGAACCACTATAGCCCCGGTGGCTTGGGGGAGTGTAGGTGTCCGCAGCGCTACTGGGCGCGCAGCCGGGCGGCGTTGCCGGGAGCGCCCGGGCTCTACTCGACGATCAGTGAGGGGCCGCCTTCGCGGTGGTCGGTGAAGTCTCCAACTACCCTCCACCCCTCGACGCCCTCGCGCTCAAGCTCCTCGCCCAGCGCCTCCAGAGACGTCGGGGGGACGGCGATGAGAAGGCCACCGGACGTCTGGGCGTCGGCCAGAAGAAGCCTGGTCAGCGGGTCCACAGAGTCGGCCCAGTCGGTCACCTTGTCGACGGACGCCAGGTTCCGTCGCGAGCCACCGGGCACCTGGCCACTCTCGGCCAGTTCGCGGGCGCCGGGCAGGACGGGCACGGCATCTGCTTCAATGCGGGCCGTCAGCTTGCAGCCCTCGGACATCTCCCGCAGGTGTCCCAGCAGGCCGAAACCGGTTACGTCGGAACACGCATGTACGCCCACCCGGACCATCGCCCGGGACGCCCCATCGTTCAGGGCGCTCATTATCTCGACGGCCCCTGCCAGGACGTCTTCATCGACGACTCCTGACTTGCCTGCCGTGGTGATAACGCCTGTGCCGATGGGTTTGGTGAGCACCAGCACATCGCCCAGGTGCGCCCCGGCGTTGGTGACCTCTTCGCCCGGCGTAACGGTGCCGGTCACGGCCATGCCGTACTTGGGCTCTTTGTCGTCTACTGTGTGGCCGCCGACGACTAACACCCCTGCTTCGCGTGCTTTAGACGCGCCGCCTTTGAGAATCTCGGCGAGTATCTCGTTGGGCAGTTCGGCAGGGAACGCGACTATGTTCAGGCCCAGCAGCGGCTTGGCCCCCATGGCGTACACGTCGCTCAGGGCGTTCGCCACGGCAATCTCCCCAAACGTGAACGGGTCGTCCACGATAGGCGGGAAGAAATCGACCGTCTGGACTATGGCCAGGTCGGGCCGGAGGCGATAAACGGCGGCGTCGTCGCCCGTCGACAGCCCGACGAGCAGGTCGGGGTCGCTAACGGGCGGTAGCTGGCGCAGCACCTGCGCCAGGTCCTCAGGACTGTATTTGGAGGCTCAACCGGCGCAGGAGGCCAGCGTGGTGAGCCGGACCTCCCTTGCGTCGTGAGAGTGGCTGGGTGCCATCATGTTACCTCTAGAAAAAGATCGACGCCAAAACCAGGCACCGTCACGGTTCAGTATAGAATGAGCGGCCTTTCAACAGCAGCTATGGGCGCAAAACCGGAGGTGCCAATTGGCGACGTACAGGGCGAACGTGGGTAATGTCGAGATGATCTCGCTGACCGACGGTCAGGGAGAGGGCAAGGCGACGGACGTCTTCCCGGCCAGCGACATGGCCGTTTGGCGGTCGGAATACCCGGACTTGCTGGACGGGGAGATGATTCACCCGCGCTTTGGCGTGCTGGCTATACGGTCATCCTCCAAGCTGGTAATTGTGGACACCGGCCTGAACGGGCCCGACGGACGCTTACTCACGGACATGGCTGAAAAAGGGGTCGACCGTAATGCCGTCGACCTCGTCGTCACCACGCACCTGCACCCCGACCACGTGGGTTGGAACCTCTCGGACGGTCGGCCAACGTTCCCGAACGCGCGCTACCTGGTGCCCAGGCACGACTGGGACCATTGGACCCAGCCAGACGTGCTCCCCGATGCGCCGCACGTAACTGAGAGCGTCATCCCCCTGGAAGAAGCCAGGGTGCTGGACCTTATCGACAGCGAGTACGACGTCACACCGGAGTTAAAGACGGTGCCCACGCCCGGCCATACTCCTGGCCACATATCCATATCTGTCTCGTCCAAACGCGAGCGAGCATTTGTGCTTGGCGACGTGGCGCACACCCCGGCCCAGGCGCACTACACGGACTGGAGCCCGGTCTTCGACACCGACCCAGACGTGGCTCGCAGCACCCGGCACCGCGTGTTCGATGAATTGGAGGCCTCTGGGGCACTGGTGGCGTCTGGCCACTTTCCGGACGCCGGTTATGGCCATCTTGTGCGCCGAAACGGCCGACGGGTTTGGCAGGGAATCTGACACAGCCCTGCCGCCTGTGCAGCGCGCCTGAAACGAATCTTCTCTTGGAAGATCCGGAGCGCCTTGGCGGCCGACGGTTCTTTCGTTGCCGGGTCTGCCTGCTCATCTCGGTCGGAATGCGTCATCTGCCAGAGCTGGCCACCGAGCACGCGCGCTACCTTGAGCACAATAACGAAGTAGACGACCCCGACTATCGTGAGTTCCTGGCACGGCTTTGGGTTCACGTCAGGCAACGGGTTGCGCAAGGCGCATCGGGCCTGGATTACGGCGCGGGACCGGGACCTGCGCTGGTGGCGATGATGCGCGAAGATGGGTTCGAGGCTGATGGCTATGACCCTATTTTCGCGCCCGATACCGAGCTGCTTGAGCGCACTTACGACTTCATCGTCTGCACAGAAACGGCCGAGCACATGCACCGACCCGGCGACGAATTCTCTCGACTGGGCGGGATGCTCCGGCCCGGCGGTCTGCTCGGGGTAATGACGTCTTTTGCCGATAATTTGGACGCGTTCGAGAACTGGCACTACCGGCGGGACCCCACCCACGTCGCCTTTTACAGCGCCGGGACGATGACGTGGATAGCCGGACATATGGGCTGCCAACTGGAACTGCCGGCGAAAAACGTGGCCATCTTCCGCAAGCCCTCGGTGGCCGGTTAGAGGTCGCGCCCCCGGCCCGCCCGCCAGTCGGCGAGAATTTGGCGGTCGTGGGGGAAAGGCATGCCGGGCAGGTCGTTTTTATGGAACCTGCCGACCTCCTGCACGTCGAAGCCAGCGCGTGCCTGCCCGCCCGTGACGACCCCGTCGAAGACCACCAAAATTACCGGGCTACCGGTACTGGAGTAGACGCCGATCATGCGGGTCAGGCGTATGTCCAGGCCCGTCTCTTCCATAACCTCGCGCCTGGCCGCGTCTTCCACTGCTTCACTGCGGTCCACGTAACCCGACGGAAAGCTCCACTGTCCCAGGGCGGGCTGAACCCCGCGCCGGACCATAAGGACCATGTCGCTGAGAGAGCTAACCACCACGGCGGCGACCTTGGGGTCGTAAAACTCGACGTGGCCGCACTGGGTGCAGTACGGGCGAGGGGAGCCCTCGATCACCTTCTCGGACATGGTGGTGCCGCAGCGACGGCAGTAAACGGTCTCTGCTCGCGGATGGGTCATACGTTGAGTATAATTGCGCGACCCGAGCGTTCCGGTAAAGTCCCGGAGGCATTTCATGGGCAGTGAGGCGACCTTTTGGCGGAACTCAGGCCAAACCGAGCAAAACGAAAACTGGCTGAAGGCGGAATTGTTTCCGTCGCGATGGGGCCAATGAACGGCGAGCTGATAGAGCACATGTGCCAGCTCGACTTCGATGCAATGTGGCTGGAAGCAGAGCATGGGCCCGTCGACTTCGGCGACATCCCGGAGCTGACGCGGGCATGCGACCTTTGGGGTCGGTCGTCCATAGTGCGGGTGAACCAGGTCAACGCCGGGTTGATCTACCGGACCCTGGACTCTGGTGCCATGGGCATAGCGGTCCCCCACGTAGACACCGCGGAAGACGCTAGGGCAGTCGTGGACGCCGCCAAGTTCGGCCCTATCGGCCACCGGGGCATGTTCACCTCTCGCCAGGGCATCGGCGTTTCGGACTACATCAAAAAAGCCAACGACGAGACGATGATCATCGTGCTCATCGAGGACATCCTGGCGGTCAATAACCTGCCGGAAATTCTCGAAGTCGACAACATCGACGTGTTCTTCGTCGCACCGGGTGACCTGGCCCAGAGCATGGGTCACGACGGCGAGTACGATCACCCCAAGGTGGTGGCCACCGTCGAGCGAGCCCTCAAAAAGATTACCGAGGCTGGCCGGGTGGCCGGAACGCTGGTTAACGACGACACCGTGGACCACTACGTCGGACTCGGTGCGAAGTTCCTCAGTGTCTCGTGGACGCCCTGGCTCACCTCCGGGGCCCAGAGCTACCTGGACAAGGTGAAGGCCGCGAAGTCTTCCTGACCCCCAACTAACGCAAGACAAGGGACAGGGGGTTAGAATCCTTGCCATGACGAGCCTGGCATCCAGACTCGAAGAACACCTTCATCCTGAGCGAATGCGGGTTCTTCGTGTGTGCGCGGGAGTCGCCGAACGTAGGGACATCGACCTGTATCTCGTCGGCGGTGCTGTGCGGGACACCATGCTGGCTCCTGCGACCCCCACGACCCCCACGACCCCTTCGTCCGACACGGGCACGGGCACGGGCATCGGCGATACGGGCACTCCCGACCTCGACATCGCCGGGCCCAGTATCGACCGGGGCTTCGCCTCTGAAGTCGCCGAGGCACTGGGCGGCCGGTTCGTCGCCAGCTCGGCCTTCGGCACCTACAAGCTGATCGTGCCCAATGCGGCCACGCCGGAGACGGCTGAAAGTAAAGTGGACCCGGCAAGCGGCGCAGATATAGAGATTGACCTGGTCACCTCCCGCTCCGAAACCTATGCAGAGCCTGGCGCGCTGCCCGATGTTTCGCCTGGTAGCGTTGCCGACGACCTGGCCAGACGGGACTTCTCGGTCGGAGCCATGTGCATGGTTCTCGCCCCGCCAACGGGTTCCGACATGACCTGGGGCGACCTCATCGACCCGTTCGACGGCGAGGGAGACATTGAACGCAAGTTGATTCGCGTTTTGCACCCTGAGAGCTTCATCGACGACCCCACCCGCATATTCAGGGCGGTGCGCTACGGTGCTCGGCTGGGGTTCGGGCTGGAAACAGGCACCGGCAAATTGCTGCGTAGTGCGCTGGGCTACATCCAGCGACTCTCCGGTGACCGGGTTCGTCACGAACTTGAGCGCATTTTCGATGAGGCGCAGCCCGGTGAAATACTCGCCTGGGCACAGGAAATGGGCGTGCTGAAAGCGGTGTTCGAAGAAATGGGCGCCGACGCCGACGTGCTGGTTACCGCCAAGTTCCCAGCGGGCGAAGACGGCCGCGATGCGTGGGCGGGCCTACTGGCGTACCCGGTACCACCGCAGCGCTCCCAGGCACTGTCCAAGCGGCTCAACCTCGGCTCACGTACCGGCAGGGTGGTGCGGGACGTAGCGGGAATATGCTTCGGGTTTCACGGTCTAAGGTCCGGGCTGGCCAGGAAAAGCGAAATCTACTCCTTCCTGTCGTACCGCACCGAGGCCGCCATTCGCGCCTGCGCAGCGGCCACCGAAGACGAGACGCTGCGGGTAGCGCTCAACATCTATTTGGACGAACTCATAGATGTCGAGCCGTCACTGACCGGCCACGACATCCAGGAAATGGGAGTACCGCAGGGCCCTGTGGTGGGGCAGTTGTTGCGGCAGTTGCTCTACGCCCGACTCGACGGAGAAGTAACAACCCCGGAACAAGAGAGGGCGTTCGTGCAGAGCCGACTCGGACTCATTTCCGAGCCCCAGGCTTCCGAACCCCATTCGGCCGGACCCCATCCGGAGACCGGACCTGCGCCGGGCCCGGAACTCTAGTCCCCGCTTAGCAGGCTCCGCCCCTTTTCGCGCCCCCAAATCACCCCCACGGGCCGTCTGACGCGGGTTTTTGCCTGGGTGTAAATACCCACCGAACGTGGGGCATCGGCCCACACCCGAACGGTGTAGCCTGCGTTCCGGTGATGTAGCTCTCGTCGCGACAATGTAGATCAATCCCTGTGTGCGCCCTCGCACGGAGCGTTCCGTTTGCTTTCACCCGCAGATCCCATTCCCGTCATACCCGAACCGAGCAAAAGCGCGACCAGAATTCTGGTCGTGGACGACGATGAGATGATCCGTGTCCTGCTCACCGAAGTCCTGCGCGAAGAGGGCTACACGATCACGAACGCCGCCAACGGGCGGCTGGCGGTTGAACTGATCACGTCCCAGGAGTTCGATCTCATTGTCACCGACATCGTCATGCCCGAAATGGGCGGCGTGGAATTGATCGAGATCACCCAGCGAATCGCACCAGATTTGCCCATTGTCGTCATCACCGAATATCCCTCTACCGAAGGGGTAAGCCAGCTGGTGAGCATGGGGGTGATCGACTACATCATCAAACCGTTCGACGCCTCACTCATCCGGGTCACCATCGCGAAAGTTCTGGAACTCCAAAGAGTGGCGGACCTGAAAGCCAGGTATCAAATGGTGCACCAGGTAGCGGCCATAGACCCGCTCACAGGTGTCTATAACGCAACGGCGTTCGCCCAGATACTCGACGCGGAGTTGGCTAGGTCCAAGTGGCGCAACAGGAACTGCAGCCTGATGATCGCGTCCGTAGACGGCCTGGCCAGCATGCAGATCGATGCGGCGGTCACCGCAATGGAGGCTTCGCTGAAGGCGGTCTCAATGTTCAAAGGGCCGGGCGACACCGTAGGCCGCACAGCCGAGTCGGAGTTCGGCGTGGTTCTTTCCGAGATGACGTCGCAAGAGGCGATCAAGTTCTCTCGGCACGTCATGGGCCGAAACTCCGAGTTCACTCTCAGCGCCGGGGTGGCCTCCTACCCCGAGCATGGTGGCGAGACGGAGCAGCTTATGAGCCTGGCCAAGATGGCGCTGGGTTCCTCGAAACAGCTCGGAGGCAACACGGTGTCTGTCCCCCCACAAGGCCCCGCCCTCTAACGACTAGCTGGCCCGCTCCTGGTTACGAGCCCGCTTTGGGCTCAGGCTCCCCGTTTAATTTAACCGGCCTTCGGCTCGGTCATGGAACCCGGGTCGAGGATGCGGTCGAGATCTGCCGCTGACAGGTCGGTCGTCTCCGACGCCACTTCCCGTACCGTGCGGCCACTCTTTTGCGCCTCCTTGGCAATGGCTGCCGAGGCGTCGTAGCCAATTACCGGCACCAGCGTCGTAACAATTGCCAGCCCTCGCTCCACCATCTCCGGGCCCCTGGTTGTGGCAGTCAATCCGTCAATACACTGGGCGCTGAAATTGCTCGCTGAAGCGGCTAGCAAGGCTATCGACTCCAGCAACCCGTGGGCCGCAACCGGCATCATCACGTTCAACTGGAAGTTGCCCGACTGCCCCGCGATGGACACCGTCACGTCGTTGCCAATTACCTGGGCGGCGGCCATGCACACGGACTCGGCGATGACCGGGTTAACCTTGCCGGGCATGATCGAACTGCCGGGCTGTACTTCAGGCAAATCTATCTCACCAATTCCAGAGCGCGGGCCCGAGCCCAACCAGCGCACGTCGTTAGCAATCTTCATCAGGCTAACGGCCACCGACTTGAGCGCCCCGCTCATCTCCACCACCCCGTCCAGGGTGCTCTGGGCCTGGAAGTGGTTCTCGGTCTCGACTATGTCTATGCCGAGAGCCTCGGAGACGCGCGCACAAACCTTGGCGGCGAACTCGGGGTGAGTGTTTACGCCGGTGCCCACGGCCGTCCCGCCGAGCGCGACCTCTCGTAGCCCCTCGGTAGCCGACCGCACGCGGCGTATGCCTCGCTCGACCTGCCCGGCGTGTCCCCGGAACTCCTGGCCCAGCCGCACCGGGGTGGCGTCCTGCAAGTGGGTGCGGCCCGTCTTAACCACGTTCATGAACTCTTCAGACTTACGGCTCAGTGACGCCTCTAGCGCCTGCAAGCCGGGTATAAGGTCGTCGCCTATAGCCGTGAGCGCCGCTACATGGATGGCCGTGGGTATGACGTCGTTGGAAGACTGCCCAGCGTTTACGTGATCGTTTGGATGAACCGGGTCGCGTGACCCGAGCACACCGCCGAGCCTCTCAATGGCCCTATTAGACAGGACTTCGTTGGCGTTCATATTGGTAGAAGTGCCCGACCCGGTCTGGAAAATGTCTACGACAAAC
>CAUZIR010000032.1:0-10880 GCA_963579815.1 Dehalococcoidia bacterium | reverse complement strand
TTGAGCCATCTCGGCGCGTAACGCCGTGGCCGTATCGACAGACGACAGTTCGTTGACGTCTTTCATATGAGGTGTGGCGACCAAGACCCTGGTCCCCGACTGCGCCGCCACAGCCGCCATTTCCAGAGTTACGGCCTCAGACGTGGCTCCATCGTCGAGTTCCGGAAGGATGTGTGCGTGCAGGTCGTACAACGTGGACTCCTCAGCCTGAATGGTAGGCCCCCGCAGACAACGAGGGCAAGGGCTCGTAATTGGCCGAGTAGCGAATTCCAAAATGCTCGCTAGATCGATTGTTGACGCTGTGCGGCTCTGCTAGAATCCCTTAGCTTCGAAACACTTGTATCGCCAATATCCATCGCTCAAAACGCCAATAAAGGAACCTAACCAGGGTGCCAGAAAACGCCTCAATACGAAATTTCACCTGGGCCGATATCCCGGCCTGGACCGCTCTTATCAACGAACTGTCCGGTGCATCCGGAACCGAAGAAGAACTCGACACCGACTTCAAGCATCTGTTCCTCTCCCAGCCCTCACTGGGTGCCGAAGACAACTGCTACATAGCCGAGGTGGGCGATGTTGTGGCCGGAATGGCCCGCATTTCCCACGAGCCCTCCATCAGCAGGGTCGTCGCAGAGGTCGCAGTCCTGCCCGCCCATCGCAGACGCGGGCTAGGTCGCCAGCTACTAGACACGGCCATCGCGCGTGTCGGTGAATTGCAGGCCTCGGTGCTGCACATCCAGGTACCGGTGCTCAGCAGGGGCGGCCGCTTTTTGCTTGAGGACTCTGACTTCAGCGCCGCCAGGCGTTACTGGCGCCTGGCGACTGCCGTGGACGGGGTTGGAGCCACCCCTCTGCCGTCAGGCTACTCAATAAGGCACTTCGAGTTGGACCGGGACGAGCAGACACTGACCGACCTGCAAAACGCGGCGTTCACCGGCTCATGGGGGTTCGCCCCCAACACCGTGGAAGAGATATCGGCCAGGGTGAGGGTGCGACCGTGGGAGTCAGACGGGATCCTGCTGCTCCAGTCGGGGCAGGAGGTGTGCGGCTACAACTGGACTCAGCGACCCAAACAGAGCGACGCGTCAACCGGCTACATAGGCATGACCGGAGTGCACCCGGACTACCGGGGCAAGGGGCTCGGACGGGCTATCGTGTCGGCCGGGATGGCGCACCTCGAGTCGAAGGGCGCAAAAACCGTGAAGCTAGAGGTCGACCAATCCAACAAGCCCGCCAGGGAGTTATACCTTTCTCTTGGTTTCGACCTTTTGGAAGAGCACGTCTGGTACGAACTGAACCTGGCGCACTGAGGCCCGTTACGAGCAAGTTGCCCTCAGTGGTCTCCGCCGGTCCTCAAACCGGCGTCGGGAGGGACGATGCCCCCCGAGAAGACCGTCTTCATCGCCTCTTCGACCGTTATGTCGGTGTCGATAACGTCCGCTTCGGTCACAAATGCCAGGTTGCCTGAGGTCGGGTTGGGCACCGTGGGGACGTAGACTATTAGCCGGGAAGACCCGTCCTCATCCAGTGAAGATGTCTGTCCGGTGACGAATCCCAGCGCCATGAAACCCGGACGGGGCCATTCGATGAAAACCACCCGGCTTACCTTGCGTTCCATCGGAGTGGAAAGGGCGTCTGTGGCCTGCCTTGCCAGGACATAGATGGACTTGACCACCGGCACCCTGGTGAGCACAGCACCCTGCACGTCGAATGCCCTGCGGCCCAGCCTGGCAGAGACGATGGCACCTATCAAATACAGGCCGATCAGCAATGTGACCAGCCCTATGCCAGGGAAGTCCAGATAGGTGTTTTCCAGGAACGGCCTGAGTATTTCGTCCAGGAACACGACGACGGTCCGGAGAATGATGAACGTGATCCCCAGGGGAACCACAACCAGGAAGCCCGAGACTATTTTGCGCCACAGGTGGCGCTCGGCCC
This sequence comes from Dehalococcoidia bacterium, assembly GCA_963579815.1. Classification (GTDB taxonomy): domain Bacteria; phylum Chloroflexota; class Dehalococcoidia; order Lucifugimonadales; family UBA2962; genus CAUZIR01. The sequence continues at coordinate 8,942 of CAUZIR010000032.1, read as the reverse complement.
TGGTCAGGAAGCTGGCCCTGACCGCGGTGCCCTCAGACTGAGGGTCGTTGGAACCGTCGGGCTGTTGTTGTTCGTCTATTTTTCTAGTTCCGGGGGGTCACGCTTGAGTCGCGCTCATTTCGGTGGGTGTTGCGTTCGGTTCATCGACGAGCGAGTCGTAGAAATCTATGAGCCTGGTCGACACTCCGTTCCAACCCATCCGTCTGGCCGTTTCCAGTGCTGCGGCGCCCATTGCGCTGCGGAGAGATGGGTTGGCCAGCATAATCTCTATTTGCTGAGAGAAAGGGTCGGGACACCGCCACGGTATCAGGTAGCCACTCTCGCCGTTCCTCACGAAGGTTTTGAGGCCGCCCACGCGGGAAACGACTACGGGCGTTCCGCAGGCCATGGCCTCCAGCGCCACAAGGCCGAAGCTCTCGTAATGCGAGGGCAGCACCAGCACGTCGGCAGCTCCGTAGTAGGTAGGTAGCTCCGACTGTGGGACCGGCCCGGCGAACGTCACCTTGTCGGCTATGCCGAGCGACCCGGCGAGCACACCCAGCTTCTCTGCCAGTGGGTCGGTTTTCTTGTCGCCCCCGACAATGAGGAGCCTGGTACTGCCCACCATTTCCAGGTCCGCCACGGCCTTCACCAGTATGTCCACGCCCTTGAGCGGCTCCAGCCTGCCGACGTAAAGCACGACATTGTCTTCACGAACGCCCAGGTGGTCTCTCGCCGTCTGAACGTCCGTCGGCCGGAACAGTTCGAGGTCGACGCCGGGTGCGATGACCTCCACCCGAGAAGGCGAAACGTCGTAGAGGCGAGATATCTCTGTCGCCTCGGCTTCGGTAGAAACGACAACACCGTCCACCGAGTTGATCACGTCGGTTTCAGTTTCAACTCTGAGGGAGGACTCGTGCTCTCCCACCCTCGCTTGCATCTTCAGTCGGGCCAGGGTGTGGAACGTGGCGACGTGCGGCACACCCCACTTGCGAGACAGCTCTATGCCAGCTCGCCCGGACAGCCAGTAGTGAGAATGGACGACGTCGTAACTGACACCCTCTGCCTGCTGGAAAGCGTCTAAATTGGCCAGGAACTCCGGTATGACGTCGTAGAGGTTCTCTTTGCGCTCCTCGAACCCGCCCGCCCGTATGTGCACAACGCGGGCGTTTTCGCCTAGCTTGATGACCTGAGGATCCGTCGGGTCGTGAGATCGGGTGAACACATCTACCTGGACGCCTGTCCGGCCCAACTCGCGTGCCACCTGCAGCAGATAAACGTTCATGCCACCGGTGTCGCGCTCACCTAACCGGGCGACGGGACAACCGTGCAGACTTAATAATGCGATGCTTTTCATTGAGGCCTAGTTACGAGGATCCGATAGATGGCTCTGTCCTGGCCACCCAGACTGTACTTGTAACGCTCGGCACCCTTGAGGAAATCGAACCGGTGCCTTCCTGTTTCAATAGCTTCTCGCACGGCGAACGCCTTATTGATGAGGCCGACACTGAGGTCGGACCGGGCCGGGTCGTAGCCGCTATTGTATAGCAAGTACACACCCGCAAAGTCGAAGATCAGGCAGGCCGCGAGTCGTGAACCGTCCAGTTCGAGAAACGAGAGTTTAAGCGCTCCCCTTTTTGCGGCTTCTGCGGCCAGACGGTGAAAGAATTGTCGCCTGTCCGGTGTCAGGAAGGCCGCTTTCTCCTCGTTGGTATTGCCCATCAGCCTGAGAAAGTCTTCGACCTGTTCTTCCAGGCCTTGTACTTCGGATACGATGACCTGCCGGACCTCCCCAGCCGCCTCCAGTTTGCGTATCTTCCGGCGCAGTTCATGCCGGTGTTTCTTTGGTAGAGCGGCGAGGAAGTCGTCCCAACTCTTCGGGAGTTCCGCCGCTGGTGCCACGGCGGACTCGGTTCTCCCAACCCTGTAGCCCTTGCCTTCGGCGGCGGTGGTTATGGCTTGGAGTGTGGGAGAGTCTCCCGGTACAGACGGTAGGTCGAACGTTTTCCAGTTCGGGACATCTACCAGGTAATCGAGCAGGGCCTGAATTACTTCCAACTCCCTGCCCTTCACAGCCACGATGTCTTGGTAGTCGAACAGGTCTGGGTCGCCCGCCAATACAAGCGATTCGCCGAGTTCTAACAAAGGCGCTACGCCAACCAGTTCGTCGCCATCTCGGACGTGGATGACCCTGTGGCGCGCCTCGCTGCCGAACACCTCGTGCCAGGCAGATATCCACCAAGGCGACAGGAACACCGTGGGACAGGCAGTCTCCGCCACGAGCGCCTCCCAACCGGTCGAATCCGGGCCGAATGGATTCTCGGCCCCAGCCTCTACCTCTGTCAGTGTTAGAGTCCCTATCGCCGTCCTCCCATCTCCGCCAATGTAATAGCAATGCACTGGCCATTTACTGGTCGCACTTACGAACCGCGAGCCAAGCTACCACAGCGCCCCTTCCGCCACAAGATACTCCCTGTAGACGCATGCCTTGCCCAAGCGGTTCGTCTCGCTTGAACGCGTTGGTCGGCGGCCTTAGAATGAATTCGTATGAGCGAAGATAAGACGCAAGGGCCCGACCTGAGGATTCACGCTAGGAATATTCAGATAGACAAGCCGACCGACGAGTACGTCAGGCGCAAGTTAGCCAGATCGGCCTCGGCCGAAGAGGTGTTCGGCATGACCTCTGTGGAGTCGGAAGAAGCCGTCTCTGAAGAGGCTCCAACGGGCAACGTCATCCGGACCAAGCGGTTCTCCATGACCTCGATGCACGTCGAAGACGCCATTTGAGGAGATGGAGATGCTCAGCCACAGCTTCTTCCTGTTTTACAACCTCGACTCGCATGAGTACAACGTCGTCTACCGCCGCCACGACGGCGACTACGGCCTGATGCAACCCGACCTCATCGCCTAGCTCGCCTTTCGATCCGTAGCAACCGGCATAGCGCGCCAGGGCCAGGGCCAGGCAGCCGCGCCCTATAGCGCATCGCATCTTTAGCCCATCGCATCCACTGTGAGGAGAACCCAAGTGTCCGTACTGTCCAGCCGCGACCCCGAACTAGCCTCGGCGATCGCCAACGAGCGCATGCGCCAGCGCCGCAACGTCAACCTGATCGCTTCTGAAAACTACGCTAGTGAGGCGGTCTTAGAAGTGCAGGGCTCGGTTCTCACCAACAAGTACGCCGAGGGCTATCCCGGTCGTCGCTACTACGGTGGCTGCGAGTTCGTGGACGTGGCTGAGGACCTGGCCAGGGACCGGGCCAAGCAGTTATTTGGTGCCGAACATGTGAATGTGCAGCCGCACTCCGGGGCCCAGGCCAACATGGCGGTCTACCACTCCCAACTCCAGCCGGGAGACACGGTTATGGGCCTTCGCCTCGACCAGGGCGGCCACCTCACTCACGGTAGCAAGGTGAACTTTTCGGGCAAGCACTACCAGTTCGTTTCCTACGGCGTGGACAAAGAGACAGAGCTTATCGACATGGACGAGGTGGCCCGGCTGGCCGAGGAGCACCGTCCGAAAATTCTCGTAACCGGCGCGACCGCATACCCCCGGTTCTTCGATTTCGCCCGCTTCCGTGAGATAGCCGACAGCGTTGGTGCGCTCCTCATGGTGGACATGGCCCACTTCTCCGGCCTAGTCGCCGGGGGCGCTCACCCTTCGCCGATCCCTCACGCACACGTCGTGACATCTACTACTCATAAGACACTTCGTGGGCCACGCGGCGGCATGATATTGAGCACTGAGGAACTGGCCAAGTCGATTGACCGGGGCGTGTTCCCCAACGTGCAGGGCGGGCCGCTCATGCACGCGGTGGCGGCCAAGGCCGTCGCCTATGGTGAGGCGTTGACTCCGGAGTTCAAGCAGTACGCTGGCGCCATTATCGAGAACGCTGCAGCTCTTGCCGGGGTAATGGCAGCGGGGGGCGCTCGCATTGTCTCCGGTGGCACCGACAACCACATGGTGCTGGTCGACCTGCGACCCCTCGGCCTAACGGGCAAGGCGGCCGAAGAGGCGTTGGACCGCGTTTACATAACGACCAATCGCAACGCTATCCCCTACGACCCGGCAAAGCCCAGGGTCACCAGCGGCCTGCGACTGGGGACGCCTGCTATTACCTCTCGTGGCTTCACGGCCGACGACACGCGAAGGGTCGGCGAACTGATCGTGCGAACCTTAAAAGGCATCGACGAGGCCGGGGTAGAAGCCTCGGTCAGGGAAGAAGTGGTGGCGCTAACGGGCCGGTTCCCCGTTCCCGGGATACCCGACTAGAGGGTTAAACATGGTTCGTGAGTTGCTCAGGCCAGGGGGCTAGCGGCGGACTTTCGACAGGCCGGGCGTCAGGCGAGTTCGGCCAGCGCCGCCCTGGCAGCGGCCTGCTCGGCGGCTGACTTGCGGTGGCCCGATCCGCGCCCGACTACCTCGCCGCCAACCTCAACTTCAGCGACGAAATAGGGCGCATGGGCGTTGCCGGACTGCTCGATTATGCGATAAACCGGCGCTGGATGGCCTTTTCCCTGCACGAGTTCTTGCAACGCGGACTTGGCGTTAATGTCCGCCTCGCCGTCGGCACGGCCCACGCGTTCTCCCAACAGCCGCAGCGCTAGCTCTGACGCGGCCTCGTGGCCCCCGTCTAGCTGCGCGGCCCCCACTATGGCTTCGAGCAAGGCTGCCAGGTTCGACGGCCGCTCGCGCCCTCCGCCCGCCTCTTCGCCTTTGCCCATAATGAGAAACTCACCGAGCCCGATTTCGGCGGCGACGCTGGCGAGAGTTTCGCCGCTGACCAGGCTGGCCCTGGCCTCTGTTAGGCGGCCCTCCGTCCACCGAGGGTGCAATTCATAAAGCGCCCTGGCAACCGCCAGGTCGATGACGGCGTCGCCCAAAAACTCCAGGCGCTGATTGCAGAGCGACCGGTCCAGCCCCTTTTCGTTAACGAGTGAAGGGTGCACGAGCGCCAGTGCCAGCAGGTCCGGGTCACGAAACTTCAGTCCCAGGCGAGCGCTCAACTCGGTGTTGATATCGACCCTCTCTTAGACGGCACCCTGCTAGACGGCGCCCTTGGGCCACGGTGGCTGCGGCCGCTTTACCTCGCCGATATAGCTGCGCTCGGACATCAGTCCAAAGAGGTGCTTGAGTGCATCGGCCGCCTCGTCGTCGGGTGGGACGAAGGTTTTTACGAAGGCGGACTGGCCGTTCTCAAATAAGAACGTGGGCGTGCCGAATACCCCGTGCGTACCGGAGGCCTCTTTGTGGTCCGCCGCTACCTCTGCCATCAGCGCCGGGTCGGACAGGTCGCGTTCCAGCCTGTCAGCGTCGAGACCTACCTCTGTAGCTATTTTGAGCAATGGCTCGGGGCGGTCCAGGCGGATGCGTTCGCCGTCGTGACGGGCTATCAGTAACGCAAGGTGGAAGCGGTCGAAAGCCTCCCGGCCCTGGCGCATTGCGGCCTTGCCTGCCACCAGAGACAGGAGCGAGCGGCCGCGCTCGTCTTCGGGCTTCTCCCACGTCGGGGCCTCGCCCTCTTTACGGTTTACCTCGTCGATCACGAACGCCCGCCAGGTTATGTCTATCTCCGCCCCATCGGCGGAGGCCTTGTGCAGCCACACGGCTGCATTGTGGACAAACGGTCATATGTAGTCGTAGAAAATCTCTGCCTTCAGCACTGCGGCTCACCTCCACACTCAAATTCGCGCCAATCTTAGCATCGCAACTAGCAGGAGGGACGAGCAGGTTACTAGCACCACCCGACGGCCGTATAATGCCGTTCGACCTCACTTCTGGCGGCCTCTCTTCTTAGCGGGCTCCTGGTGAGATAGCCTCTCGTCTGGCAGAAGGATGGAACTATGAAAGTCCTACTAATCGGCGGCACTCTGTACTTCGGCAAGAAGATTGTTAAGGATCTTCTTCAGCGCGGCGACGATGTGACCATCTACTCGCGGGGAAACACTAGGCCTGAGTTCTGGGACGACTGCGAGCACATTGTCGGCGACCGCACCGACTACGACGACTTCGACGCCAAGCTATCTGGAAAAAGCTTCGACGCGGTCATAGACAACCTCGCCTACAAAACCGAAGACGCCGAGTCTGTTGTCAGGACGCTACGGGGCAAGACGGGCAAGTACCTCGTCGCCTCAACCGTGTCCATTTACGGCGGCCCCGGCCACGCCCATAACCGGCGGCTCACCGGCACCGGCCCGATGGACCACACCGACGAGTTAATCGACCTGACGGCCCAGTGCCCTATCCCTGAGACTTCAGTCGATTCCGGCACTGTTCCGTATTCGTACGACGACAGCGAGCACGAGTACGCCCAGGGCAAACGCCAGATTGAGCGTTACCTGTCAGAGGCGGGCGACTTCCCCTGGGTGGCCATGCGTGTACCGGCGACCATGGGCCCGGAAGACCCGAGCCTGCGCTTTTGGTGGTACCAGCAGCGCGTGCAGGACGGTCGGCCCATCGTGTTGCGAGACGGGGGTTCGAACGTGTTTCGTATAGGTTTCAGGGACGACATTGCCAGGGCGTTCATTGACGCGATGGACTCGCCCAAAACCGCGGGCAACATTTACAACATTTGTCAGGGCGAAATTCCTACTCAGAAGCACTACCTTGAGGTTCTCGCTAACGCCTGTGGCGCCGATTTGAATGCAGTCAGTGTGCCGGGAGACGCTTGCGACCAGCGGTCCGGCCTGCCGTGGGAAGACTGGAACTACGACCCGTTTTCCATTCCCGTGCCGTACGTCATGTCTATAGACAAGGCCCGGCGCGACTTCGGCCTGCACGTAACCCCGCTGGCCGACTGGGTTTCAGAGACCGTCCAGTGGTACAGGAATAACCCTGCCGACGATTCGGCCCACTACGAGAACCGGGACAATGAAGTCGCGTTCGCCGAGCGATGGCGACAGGACTATTCGCGCCTCCTCGGCGCCTGAAAAGCCGGAGAAAGAGAATGCATGGCAAAGCTTAAAGTCGCATACATATCCCCCAACGAGTCCGACATTTCGTTGACGCTGGAGCAGCTAGCGGGCGTGGACCACGAGTTCGAGCGCCATATCGTGTCTTCTGAGGGCGAGATTATGGAGGCCGTAAAAGGTGCCGACGTCGTCATTAACGAGGTGGTGCCCCTCAACCGGGCGGTCATTGAGACGATGGGTGAGGCTACCGCCATAGTCAGCCTGGGCCACGGCTTCAACCACATTGACGACGAGGCGGCCACCGACATGGGGGTGATGCTGACGAACTGCGCCGGGTACTGCTCGGACGAGGTGGCCAACCACGCCATCATGTTCCTGCTGGCGCTGGGCAAACGGCTGCACTCGCTGGACAAGGTGACGCGCGAAGGCTCGTGGGACCGCGACACGAACCGCAACCTGTTCCCCATGGCAGGAATATACGGCCAGACGCTCGGGCTGATTGGCTTCGGCAATATAGGCAGGCCGACCTCCCGCAAGGCAAAGGCGTTCGGGCTGGATGTGCTGGTGTACGACCCGTACCTGGAGCCCTGGGTAGCCGAGGAGTACGAGGTGACGCGAGTCAACTCGATGGAGGCGCTGGCCGCAGCCTCGGACTATGTTTCCATGCACGTGCCCCTGAATAATGAAACGAAGGGCTTGGCGAGCGACGACCTGTTCAAGGCGATGAAGCCGACGGCGTACTTCATAAACACCTGCCGGGGGCCCACGCAGGACGAAGCGGCGCTGATACGAGCGCTGAACGCAGGGGAGATAGCCGGCGCGGGCTTGGACGTCTTTGAGGTCGAGCCCACCCCGACCGACAACCCGCTGCTGGCGATGGAAAACGTCATAGTCACACCCCACTCGGCGGGCGCGTCGGACCACTCGAACTCGGCGGGCCGGACCCGGCTGGGCGAGGAGGCCGCTCGCATACTGAATGGGATGTACCCTATGTCTTTGGTCAACCCGGACGTGGCCCGAAAAATACCGACCCGACAGGCCGCCAAGTCCCTCTAAAGGCCTGGCTGTCTGACTGGCTGAGTGGCCGGCAAACAGCGCAGCCCCCAAACCTAAACTCAGGATCTAAATTTAGGAGACTAATATGCCCGAGGCTATAGCCAAAGTAAACGTGGAGATTCGTTACTGCGTCCCCTGAAGCCACCACGGCACGGCAGCCTGGATGGCTACCGAAATTTTCGCCCAGGGGGGCTCCGACGTGGCGATAACCCTGACGCCGGGCACAGGTGGCGTCCTGCAGGTCTTCGCTGACGGGGACAAGCTTTACGACAAAGCGGAGGAGGACGGCCAGTTCCCTAACCTGCCGAGGGTGAAGGAGATAAGGGCCCAGATTCGGGCGCGCCTGGAGGCGGCCTCCTAGTTTTATTCCGATAGATTTTTAACGCACGAGGACTGAATGTTTGACGTACTGATTAAGGGCGGAACGGTGGTGGACGGCAGCGGCGGACCGGCAGTTTCGGCCGATGTGGGGATTACCGGCGAGAGGATAGAGGCGATAGGCGACCTATCGTCGTCTGAGGCGAAGCGCACCATAGACGCCACAGGGCATGTGGTCTCGCCGGGGTTCATCGACACCCATGCCCACTCCGATGGCGCGCTGCTTAACGACCCGCAGCATGCTTCGGGCCTGCGCCAGGGCATCACCACGGAATTCCTGGGTCAAGATGGCCTTTCCTACGCGCCGATGTCGTCGGAAAACTACCAGATGTACGCCCAGTACCTGTCGGGCATTCTCGGGCGGCCACCCGGCGACCTGGACATGTCCAGCGTGACGGCGTTCAGGGCCAACTACCACAAGAAATGCGCCATCAACACCGCGTACTGCGTGGCGCACGGTGCCATTCGCATATCGACTGTCGGCTTCACCGACGCCCCGCTTGAGGGCGCTGATTTGGACAAGGCGAAGGGCCTGGTGCGGGAGTCGGTCGAGCAGGGTGCGGCCGCCTTTTCTACCGGCATGTCGTATTTCCCCAACGCCTGGAGCAACACCGAAGAGC
>CAUZIR010000031.1:0-10929 GCA_963579815.1 Dehalococcoidia bacterium | reverse complement strand
CGCTCATCTGTTTCTCCTCGCTGGCTCGAAATAACTCGGACCTATCGAAAAAGGGAACGACGTCGTCTATATCTAACCCGGCATCAGGTATTAAAGATACCCCTGTTCAACTATCTACGTGGTCAACATTGGCTATATCTCTTGCCAACAACCCTGGCCGGTCCCGGTGGAAACCGGAGAGAATATTTGGCACTATCTCTGGTAACCCCGCTACCTAATTGAGGCAAAACTACAGCAGCAAAAACATGACAAACCACAAGCCCATAATCCAGAGCGGTAATTTCGCCGGCCAGCGCTACGCCTACCTCGACACCGAAAAACACCTGAGTATGGTGTCCGAGCTAGCAGACTGGCCCGACGACTGGGCCCGTCCCGAACCCGACGGCATCTGGCCGCCACAGGACTAGGAACACTTATTGAGCGCAAACTTCGAAGAACTCGACTACCGGGCAACGCCTATGGGCCTACTCAGCCTGCGCCGACGCAAAGAAACGACCACCGGTGCGATTGTCTATGAGATAAAGCTGGACGAGGACTTTCTCATGTCCAGCTTCTTCACCGTCGCCGAAATCGCGCTGTCGAACCTCGGTCTGGCGGCTAGTTCGCAACCGGCATTGGACGTCGTAGTCGGTGGGCTCGGCCTCGGCTACACCGCCGTCGCCGCGCTAGAGCACGCTCAGGTGCGCGAGCTGCTGGTCATCGACGCCTTGCCAGAGGTCATCGAGTGGCACGAAGAGGGCCTGCTGCCACTGGGTAAAAAGCTCACGGCCGACCCGCGCTGCCGCCTAATTCACGGCGACTTTTTCGCCATGGCCGCATCACCGCGCAAAGGCTTCGACCCCGACGCCAAGGGCCGCAAGTTCCATGCCATATTGCTTGACGTCGACCACTCGCCCCGAGCCGTACTGCACCCCAGGCACGCCCCGTTCTACACCACCAACGGGCTGGCCAAGCTGGCGTCCCAATTGCTACCCGGCGGCGTATTCGCGCTGTGGTCCGACGACCCGCCAGACGAAGAGTTCGAAATGGCGCTGGGCGAAGTCTTCGCCGACCAGCGCACCCACGTCGTCAGCTTCTCGAACCCTCTTCAGCCAGAAGACTCGGGCGACGACGGCGAGGACTCCAACACCGTCTACGTCGCCCGCGTGCCCTAACCCGTCACCCCATCTGTTTGTGTGGCCAGACGGCCTCTTCGGGCACGCCGAACAGGGTGGCTATCTCTTGCGCCGTCTCCGCGCCGGACCTGAAGGTCTCCAAGAGGTCGACCAAAAATCCGTAGACGAACTCCTCAGCCTCGCGCTCGAAGGTCGAGGCCAGGTTGGTGCGCGACCGTAGCCACAGGTGGTTGCTATGGTGCAAACAGTGGCGGCCTAAGGCATGCACCACCGACCAGATGCCGGGCCACCGGGCCAGGGGATGTATGACCAGCGGATGCACTGGTCAATCTTGTTACTTAACGCGAGACCGCACTAATGCGAAGCCAGGTCCGCCATTACGCTTCGCCACACGTCGATATTGCCGCTGCCGTACCCTTCGCGGTAGACGATTACGCCGTCTGAGTCGAAGGCGATTTTGAATGACTGGCTGGTTATTCGCAGTTCGGCGAGCATGCCCCGGCCGGGTAGCGCAACCGGCCACGGGTGGCCCTGGGCGTCGCGAAACGCGATGAGTTCGGTGAAGGACTCGGTGGGGTCCTGGCCGATGGCGATGAACTGGAAATTGTCGGCGAACTCGGGGTAGATGTCTTTTAGCTGGGTCATTTCCCGGCGGCACACAGGGCACCAAGTCGCGAAGAAGAACATGAACACGGGCTTGCCAGCGCTGATTAGCTGGGCGGTGCTGCGGGTCGTCCCGTCGTCGAAGGCGAGGTTGAAGTCGACGACCCGCTCCCCGACGTTGCGGCCGATTCTTCTTGAGTCGGCTTGCGCCTCTCCCGTCAAGTCGGCTGACGCCTCCTGATTGTTTCCCGACAGCGTTGAGTCTGGGTCTGTTGAGTCGGTGACTGGCGTGGGCGGGATGGCCGTGCCGCCTCCTATGCCGCCACCAGAGGAGTCGTCGGAGCCGCAGGCAGTTCCTAGCGCTGCGATGAGCAGGCCCGCCGCGATGAGCCTAGCTGCCGCGATGGGCGGGAGAGGGAGTAGCGTGAGCAGGGACAGTTTGGTGAAGGGTCGGGTAGTCATGGTATCCAGTTTAAGGGTTGTGGCTATGGGTCCGTACCTTATTTCACTGCCTGCCTTCTCTTTGCTTCAATAGCCGCTGGCCGGGGGGTTAGACTGTATTTTGGCCCTATTTTGGAGAAGAGTGCCCCCCTGGAACCTGATGAAGAGAACGATCTGATGGACGAGAAAAAACCGATGGACCCAGTGGAACCGATGAGCGGAGAAGAACAACAGCATCAACTGATCTGGTGGAACCGGCTACGTCGTCGGGCGATTGTCGCCACCTCGATTCTCGTGGTGCTGGCCGCGCTACTGGCATTGCTGGGCTGGGGGCTGGCCAACCGTGAGCCGGTGACGGGCCGGTCGGGCATTACCCGCATCGACAAGCCGGTACCCGAGTTCGTGTTGACGACGTTCGACGGCCGTGAAGTGGATATTGCGGTGAGCGCCGGCCGACCAATGGTCATCAATTTCTGGGCGTCGTGGTGCTTGCCGTGCCGCAGGGAGGCCGGGACGCTGGAGGCGGCGTGGCAGGCGTACGGGGGTACGGATGTGCTGTTCATCGGCGTGGACACCGACGACATTGAGGCGGACGCACGGGCGTTCGTGACGGCGTTCGGGGTGACGTACCCCAACGGGCTGGATCCGGACGGGGAGATAACGGTGGACTATGGCGTGATCGGGCTGCCGGTGACGTACTTCGTTAGCCGGGAAGGGCTGATCGTGAGGCGCTGGGTGGGGGAGATAGGCCCCGAGCAGCTGGCGCTGTGGGTGGACGACCTGGTCGCCGACCGCGCGCCCGAAGAGGCGCTGGGAGAAAACCCGGACGCGTTCTTCGAGATTGGGGAGCCGACTGGGGAGTAGGGGGGCCCATCGGCGGCCAGGGGAGTGGGTGAGTGGGGGCGCAGGTGCGCCCGCTCTCGGAAGCCTGAATGGGCCGTTACTTTGTCCCTTCCCTCTTTACCGCTTACAGAGGCATCAGATAAAACTTCCTGGTTGCTTTGGCCCCGGTTGCCCGAGCAGGCTGCTTGGGGTCGTATCTGACTCTGGCGAAGATTTCCCCACGCCGGGGGGCAAGCGAACTGCCGGTGTGTTAGTTGAACTACGGTGTAGTTACGTGAAACCCGCCCTCCCCTTATAGGACCACACCGATTGTGCCGATGACGGTCATAGCGATGGCGACGCCCTTTACGGCGAGCGTTTTGCGGTCGATGGTCTCGCTCAAGATGGGCAGGAACCGGGTGGATAGGAGCGTGCCGAGCACGAATATCCATGCCGGGGGCGTGGATGCGATTGCCGACACGAGCGGGGCAGGGCCTTTTCCCAGCGCTCCCAGCAGCGCCAGCTGTGCCACGACCATGAGGCCGAAAGTGGACGCCAATATCAGCGTCATCCCCATCGGGCTTTTCAGGGAGGTCCGCATGTTGCCAAAGGTCTTTTTGTTCACCCACATGACCAGCGTCAGGAAGGCACCGGCCCTTTGCAGCCACAAGCCCTGGTACCGGTCGACCTCCTCCAGCCCCCAGTCTGAGATGATGAAGTTGATGGCTACCAAAACGGCGGCGAGGATGAGCAAGAAAAAGCTCCGGTCGAGCCGGAACCGCCCGCCGTACCGGGAGTCGATGGAGATGAGGATGGCGCCGAGCAGCGTGAGGACTATCGCCCCCCATTTAATGGCGTCTAAATGTTGGCCGAGTATGACCACCGAGATTAGCGCCACGAAGATGGGCGATGTGTTGAAGACGGGGTAGGCCCGCGTGGCCTCTGACGTTCGTACCACGTAGATAACGATGCTAAAGCCCATACCGAACAATGCCCCGGAGCCGACGACGGCGAAGACGTTGAGCAGCGGCGTGCCCGCCTCGATGGGGAACGCGATGGCGAATGGGATGCCGACCGCGACCTGGGCGATGGCGAACCAGGCGATGAGCGTGGAGTGGTCCGGCAGGTACCGCGTCAGCAATACCTTTTCCACGATGTTGTTTACGCCGTATGAACCGGCGAAGATGATGGCCAACAGTGCCCAGGGCATCTAGTTGCCCCAGATAAGCAGGCGGACGAATGGGCGAGTTGGGCGGCGAGCGTTGTTCAAGACGATCTCTCTAACAAGGGAGTGGGGGAGCAGCGCCGTCGCGACGACTCCCAGGGATTGCTTATGGGACCGGTGTGCCGACGAGCCGACAGACCTGTAATGAAAGGTATGCCGCCGCCCGGCCCAGCGCAAGAGGGACGGGACGAGGCGTGCGGAGGTGCGTGTAGGCTGTCCGGCGGATGCTTATGCCCGACCGACGCCGAGGTGTACAGGCCCTAGGCCCCTGCGCTTCCTGTTCGCCGGGTTCCTACTGGCAGCGCTCCACGAAGGCCGGGTGTAAGCCCCGGGGCGCTAAACCCCTAGTCCTGGTACTTCCCGTTACGCCTGGTATTCGCGAATGTCGGGCCGGTAGGCGCTGGCAAGTACTTCTTTCTTGAAGCCCAGCGGCACTTCGCCCCTGGCGTACTCGTAGAGCGCGGCCTTGAAGATGCCCTCCAGCGCCATTACGGCACCGATGGCGAACCCGACGGTGACGAAGCCGACTCCGATGCCCACTATGGGCGATATCTGGTAGGCGATGAACGCCGGAATGACACCGATGACGGCGCCGATTATGTACACGAGCATGAAGCCGAAGGACGCGGTGAACTGCCTGCCCCAGGTCTTGCCGAGCAGGCCTTTGGAGCGCTTGATGGCGGTGAACGGACCGACGCCCTCGGTGACGATTATGGGCACGACGAAGAACGTTATGAGTTCCCAGATGCCGCCGATGATAGATATGACGAACCGGCCCATGCCGTTCTGGCGGCTCTTGAGCAGCATTAGCACCAGGCCGACGGTGCCGGAGATGACGGCCCAGCCGAAGATGGGGCCTATGTGCTTGGCGGCGTGGCTCAACCCCGAACCGACGTTGGGGTCGCCGCCTCGCAAACGCTCCAAAGCGGCAGACACAAGGGCCGCGTTGAAGAAGATGATGACGAAGTAGGCCGATATGTAGCCAAGCAGCAATAAGACGTAGTCGCCAGCCACAGGTCCGGTCTGCACGCCGGCCACCGCAGCTGAGTTCATTTCGTTGAGGCGGTCCAACGACCCGGTAGTCTGGGCGATGAGCCCGAAGAGGGCCATGACCCCGACCAGTCCGATGATGCCCATGATGGGAAAGAAGACCAGCTCGCGGTCCATGTTGAAGACCCGCCAGCTCATCTTCATTAGTTCAAAAGTGTGTCCGAATGTCGCAAACATGATCTCAAGTATAAACGCGCCTTGCACGCCCGTGGATTGCACCGGCAAGCCGTCACTCCACTTTACTCTCGCGCTACGGCTCTCGGGGTGGTACAAAGACCGGCGGCAATTCAACACATCCACTCAATTGGGAGACCATCTTATTTATGTCATTTGTACTTTTAACCGGCTCCAGCCAGGGCATCGGCCTGGCAACTGCTCTCGTCCTCGCCCGCGCCGGACACACGGTGCACGCGACAATGCGCAACCCGGTGCGAGCGCCGGAGCTTGGCGAGATTGCAGCGAAAGAGTCGCTGCCGATTCACGTGTCGGTGATGGACGTGGACTCGGACGACTCGGTTACTGATGCGATAAGCGCCGTGCAGCGCGACCACGGCCCCATAGACGTGCTGGTGAACAACGCTGGCATCGAGATTATGGGCTCGGTGGAGGAGCTGGAGATCTCTCGCATTCGCGCGGCGATGGAGACGAACTTCTTCGGCACCCTGCGCACCATGCAGGCGGTGCTGCCGTCGATGCGGGAGCGCAAGTCCGGGTCGATCATCAACATCGGGTCGGTGTCGGGGCTCATGGCCATTTCCCCTGCCGGTGCCTATAGCGCGACCAAGTGGGCGGGCGAGGCGCTGACCGAGGCGCTGGCGCAGGAGACCAAGGGCTTCAACATTCGCGTGGCCGTGATCGAGCCGGGCGCGATAGCAACAGAAATGGCAGTACGGCTGGGTAAGGGCACGCCGCCGTCGCTGTACCCGAACATCAACCGCATGAACCGCCTCACGAAGGGCGCGTTCGCCAACGCCTCGTCGCCCTATCTGGTGGCGGACAAGGTGCTGGAGATCATGGACACCGGCACCTGGGTCATTCGGCACAGGGTCGGCCCGGACGTGGACGCGTTTATGGACTGGCGCGACTCGGTGACCGACGAAGAGTGGGCCGACTGGGGCGCGCTGGACGACGAGGCCTGGTACGAAAACGTCGAGACTCGCTTCGGCGCTAATCTGCGTCCCGGCGCAAATTAGCCCTGCGTTACTATTAGCGCCACTAATAAGAGGAGACCTCTTCTGTGTTCACAGCGATAGCCGCCGTCAAAATTAAGCCGGGGATGCGGGACGAATGGGTCCGCCTCATCGAATCCAACGCCCGCGGCGCAGCGGCCGAGTCGGGCTGCCTGGGCTTTCACCTGATGCAGGACCGCGAGGACGAAAACACGGTGTGGTTCGTGGAAATGTACAAGTCCGAGCAGGACTTTAAGGACCACCAGCAGACCAAACACTTCCTCGACTGGATGCCCCATTTGGAGCGCATGATCGACGGCGTGGTGCCCAACACCGCCGCCTTCGCCGACGGTATCTACCCGCCCGCCGGGGGCTGGAGCTAGTCAACCAGCGACCGGCCGTCGGCCGGTCGCCCTGACAAGGCTCCCAGGTTCTTGAAACACCTGCCGAAAATCTTCACCCTCGGGCTGCTCGCCCTGGTGGTGTTCATCGTCTTCATCGGCTCGTACGCGGTGGCGGAGAAGGCCATCGTAGCCGTGCCATCGGCCGAGGCCGCAGAAAGCGGCGACCTGGGCGACGACCACTACGACTGGTACGAAGACACGGCCATCTTTATATGCCCCCTGCACTGATGAAAGTGACTAACCACCAGGACTGAAGCCATGCCACCGACCGAGACCAACAACCCGAACCGGTACCGTGACCAGGTCGCCATCGTCACCGGCGGGGCCACCGGTATTGGCTACGGCGTGTGCCGCAGACTCGGCGCAGAGGGCGCCAGCATCGTGCTGGTCGACGCCGACGGTGAGATGGGCCAGCAGTCAGCCACAGAGATGAACGCCCGCGGCATCGACACGCGCCTCGTCGTGGGCGACGTCGCCGAACAGGTCGTCGCCGAAGAGGCCGTCGCCACCGCGATGGACGCGTGGGGGCGGCTCGATGTGCTAGTCAACAACGCGGGCATTACCGGCGACCCCGGCGCTATCTGGGAATTGCCCGTCGAAGAACTCGACCGGGTGTACCGCACGAACCTGCGCGGTGTGTACGTGTTCACGGCGGCGGCGGTACCGGCGATGCTGAAGCGCGACTACGGCCGCATCGTCAACATCGCGTCCATTGCGGGCAAAGAAGGCAACCCGAACATGGTGCCGTACTCCGCCACCAAGGCCGCCGTCATCGGCCTGACCAAGTCGGTGGGGAAAGAACTTGCCGAAACGGGCATCCGGGTGAACTGCCTGACGCCCGCCGTGGTGCAGACGCGGATCTTGGACCAGACATCCCCCGAAGTAGTCGCCTACATGCTGGGCAAAATTCCCATGGGCCGGTTCGGCGACATAGCCGAAATAGCCACGATGGTGGCGTGGGTCGGCTCGGAAGAGTGCACATTCACCACCGGCGCGGTCTTCGACATATCCGGCGGCCGCGCGACCTACTAGCGGCGAACACAGGCGGCCCAGACTGGATGTCTCTGGGTCACCGAAGCCTCGCTATTACCCTGCTTGACAGGCAAACGGGTTGCTAAGGTGATTCATGACCGTGCCCGTCTGGAATCTGGGCTTGGGCAGGTCTTCAATTGCCGTCTGTGAAATTTCTTCGCCTCTCTGGCCTTTCGCTCTCTGGCTTCGGGCTGGTCGCACTACTTATCTTCGGGGTTTCGACCGTGTTCGCCGCCGGGCCCCTGGGCGCGGGCGACTTCGACCCGACGTTCGGCACGGCGGGCGTCACAATTGCCGGCATCGGCGGTGCGGACACAGGCTTTGCGGTTGCGCTACAGGCCGACGGCAAGATAGTGGTGGCTGGCACCACGCGAGCCACGGCCAACAGCACGTCTGACGACTTCGCGGTCGCCCGCTTCAACACCGACGGGTCGCCAGATACGTCTTTTGGCACCGACGGCATTACCACGACAGACTTCGCCGGGTTCGGCGACTCCGGCTCGGACGTGACCATCCAGGCAGACGGCAAAATTGTGGTGGCCGAAACCTCCGGAGGCGACATAGCGCTGGCCCGCTACCTGACCGACGGGACTCTGGACACCGGCTTCGGCACCGGGGGCAGGGTATACACCGACTTCCTGGGCGGCACGTCGTACGGCAATTCGGTGGTCGTCCAGTCCGACGGCAAGCTGGTGGTGGCCGGACAGGACGACGGGGACTTTTTGGTGATTCGTCTGCTCGCTGCGGCACCAACCGCGACGCCCACACCGGCGCCGACCTCGGTGCCAGGTGTCGGCACCTGGGCGCTGGTGGGCACGGCCCTGGCGCTCGTCGTCCTGGCCTCGGACCGCAGGCTGCGGCCCTAAAAGCTGCGATAGGACAGGACTTTCTAGCGGCCGTCTCGTTTCGGCCGCCCCGAACTGATAGGGTGCGGCCCAATGCGAACGGGGTGCCGGGACTCTGGTCGCACAATTCCGCGAGGCCGCTCAAGCGGGTCGCGCTACGAGGCAATGACTTCTCATGATGGATTACACAAAGTACGTCGGCTACATGAACGGCGAGTGGATGCCCTCCAGCGAGCTAAAGGTTGACGTACGCGACCGGGGGTTCCGGGTGGGCGACACCGTGTTCGACGTTTCCCGCACGTTTAACGGCACGACATTCAAGCTGAAAGAGCACGTAGAACGGCTGTACCGGTCCCTGAAGTACGTGCGCATCGACGCGGGCATGTCGGTCGATGACATGGTTGAACTGACGGAAGAGGCCGTGCGCCGTAACCTGCACATGCTCGATGTGGCTGGCGACTTCGAGGTGTGGCAAATGGTCACGCGCGGGTTCAACAAGCCCGCCAAACAGGGCCCTCCGACGGTAATTATCGAGATTTGCCCCAACCCCTGGGACTGGGCGACGCGCTTCTACCAGACCGGCGCACCGGCGGTGATAACCAAGACCCGCAGCTATTCATCCGAGGCGTTGGACCCGAAAATAAAGCACCACAGCCGCATGAACTTCAACCTGGCCGAGGTTGAGGCCGCGGACATGGACCCGGACGCCTGGCCGATCATGACCGACGCTCAAGGCAACCTGACCGAGGGCGTGGGCAACAACGTATTCATCGTCACCAATGGCGTGGTCAAAACGCCGGGCGATAGCTCCATCTTGCAGGGCGTTTCCAGGGCCACGGTCATCGACTTCGCCCGCCAGCTAGGGATGGAAGTCTCGGAAGAGGCCTTGCAGCCTTACGACCTGTACACGGCCGACGAGGCGTTCTTTTGCTCCACGCCGTTTTGTGTTGTGCCGGTGGTGAATGTGGACAAGCGCGAGATCGGCGACGGCAAGCCCGGCCCGGTTTCCCAGCAGATCCTGGCAGCGTGGAGCGAGAAAGTCGGCCTCGACATAGTCGACCAGGCCGAGCGCTTCTTGCCCCTAATGGATTAAACAAGGGCTGGGTTATAGAAAGACCGGGGTAGGGGGAAGACGATGGCAGAATCGATCCAGGCGCTGAACGAACGTTACTTCGAGGGCAAGCTGTCGCCAAAGGTGCTGCACTTTTTCGACTTCGACAAGATGGGCCCCCAGAGTCGGGGACTGGCGGAGCGGTCGTTCCGGCTGATGAAAGTTGCAGGGCTGGCTATTCGGGTCCCTCATGCCCCGCCAGGTGCCGGAGGCCTGGGACGGGATGGTGCCGCCCATCACCATGCCCGGCCGACACAAGCTGACCGACGAGTTCATACGGGCCAGCCCGTGGACGGACATGAGCGGCCCTGGGACGATGCTCGATATCGGCTGCGGCTACCCGCCGGTGACCACGGGGGAGACGGCGGAGCGGTTCCCTGACTGGTCGATCACCGTGGCCGATCCCGGCTTGCCGGAGTTCATTCTCTACGACGAACGGGGCGACTACGCCGCCATTCGGGCCGACGGGACGGTCCAGTACGTCCAGCCGAAGGAGTCGGACCTGGAGCGTTGGGACGAGCTGTTCCGTGATGTTGCCGGCACAAGGGCGCGCTTCACGGCGTTGTTCGAGAAGCTGTTGCCCCAATTGCCTGCGTCAGGACAAGACGACGAAGTAACGGTGCAGGACGGCGACGTGAAGCTGGTAAAGAACCCGGCCAGGCACTTTGAACGGCCAAACCTGACGCTGCGCCGGGCGGCCATAGGCGACTTCGAGCCCGACCCGGTGGACGTGGCGCGCATTTTCAACGTGCTGTTCTACTTTGACGCGGCGTTCCGGGAGACGGCGGTCGAGTGGTTCACCAAAGCCCTGAGGACCGGCGGAACCCTCATTTGCGGCACCGATTTGTTCAACTCGTCGAAGGCCCGCTACACGGTGTACAGGAAGGAGCCGGGTGGGGCTCTGGCGGAAAAGGAGTTCGCGTTCGGCTTGGACAACGCCCGTCCCCTGTTGGGTATAACTTCTTTGGCCTTCGTCGACGACGACCACGAGACCGAACGCCTGGCGAAGCTTCTGGGCGAATTGCGCAGCGACCGCGTTTTCGCGAAAGAGCTGGACGTCGGTGGTGACGAAATTCTCAATGAACTGGGGCTGGGCAGACGCGACGCGGACG